>NZ_QKRU01000024.1:0-92196 GCF_003234055.1 Pseudomonas sp. 57B-090624 | reverse complement strand
GGCGGGGGCCTGGGCCAGGCGGGTGGGCAGGCGCTGGTCAATGCCAGCAACGGCAACCTGGTGCTGCGTTTTACCGATGAGCAGCTGTCGGCGATGGGGCTGGACCTGTTCCACACCCGCACCTACAACGCCCAGGGCGGCCTCAACGATGGCGATGCCGATGGCTGGCGCTGGGAGGGCGAGCGGCGCCTGGTGTTGAGCGGCGCGCTCAATGGCGCGGGCAGCACGCTGACGCGTACCACGGGCGATGGGCACGAGACGGTGTATGCCTGGAACGGCAGCCGCTACCAGTCGAGCGAGGGGGATGGTGCGCACGATGCGGTGGTGTGGGATGCCGCGGCCAGCGAGTGGGTGTGGACGGACGGTTCGAGCCGGGCGGTGGAGCGCTACGAGGGGGCGTCGGGGCGGCTGGTGTCGCTGACCGATCGTTCCGGGGTGGTGACCCGTTATGGCTATGACGCCAGTGGCCGGCTGAGCAGCGTGCGGGACGAGCGTTCGGGCCAGGAGCTGGTGCTGAGCTACAACGCCGCCGGCAAGCTGCAGCGCCTGGACACGCGCACCGCGGCTGGTGGTGCGCTGACCCAGCAGGTGTATTACGGCTATGACGGGCTGGGCCGGCTGGTGAGCGTGAGCACCGACCTGACGCCGAGCGACAACAGCATTGCCGATGGCAAGGTCTACACCACCACCTATGGCTACGACGGGGACAGTTTCCGCATTGCCAGCGTGAGCCAGAGCGACGGGACGACAGCGAGCTTCACCTACGTGCTGGTGGAGGGGCAGTACCGGGTGCGCACGGTGACCGATGCCTCGGGCACGATGACCTTCAGCTACGACACGGCGAACCGTCGTACCGATGTGAGCAATGGCCTGGGCCAGCTGTGGAGCTATTACTACGACGCCCAGGGGCAGATGGTGCAGGTGCAGACGCCGGCGGTGAATGGCCAGCGCCTGTCGACGTCGTACCTGTACGACGCCGAGGGCAACCTGACCCGGGTGACCGATGGCCTGGGCAACTCGGTGAGCTACCGGTACGACGCCAACGGCAACCGCGTCCACGAGCGCGACACCCTCGGCAACACGGTGACGCGGCAGTACGACGGCAACAACCAGCTCATCAGCGAGACGCGCTACAGCGTGCCGGCGACCTGGAGCGGCGCGACCGGGACCTGGACCGAGCCGCCGGCTTCGGCGGCGCAGGTGACGCGCTACATCCTCGATGCCAATGGCCGCCCGCGCTACGTGGTGGGTGCCAGCGGCAGCGTCACCGGCTACCTGTACAACGCGGCGGGGCTGCTCGTGCAGGAGATCAGCTACACCGATGCGGCCTATGACCTGAGCGGGCTGACGCCGGAGCAGGCGATTCCAAGTGCGGCGTTCGACAGCTGGATCGCGGCACGCGACAAGACCCGTTCGACGCTGACCGAGCTGACCTACGACTACCGGGGCAACCTGAGCAAGCGCACGAGCTACGGCACGGTGGATGCGGCGGGGGTGGGGGTGACCGATGCCTCGACCGTGATCCTCGAGTACATCTACAGCGAGCATGGCCAGTTGCTGCAGAGTCTGGCCACGCGGGGCGCGGACCGGACCAGCAAGACCAGCCTGAGCTCGGTGGTGTACGACGGCTTGGGCCGGGCGGTCAGCCAGGTGGATGCCAGTGGTACGCGCACGATGGTGTACGACGGGGCCAACCGGCGGGTGGCGGTGACCAATGGCGCCGGGCTGACGGTGACCCAGAGCTATGACACGGCGGGCCGCCTGCTCGGCCTGACGCAGACGGCGGCGGGCGAGGCGACGCGCACGACCCTGTACGCGTATGACGCGGCGGGTCGCCAGGTGATGGTGCAGGACCCCACGGGGGGGCGCAGCTACACCTTCTACGACGAGGCCGGGCGGGTCAGCGCGCGGGTCGATGGCACGGGCGCGGTGGTCGAGTACGTGTATGACGCGGCAGGCCAGCGCACCCAGGAGACGCGCTACGCCACCCTGGTGGACACCAGCAGCTGGTTCAACGGTACGGCGGTGATCAAGACCCTGGTGGGCGAGATCCGCCCGGTGAGTGGGGCGGCGGACCGCACGAGCAGCTTCGTCTACGACGCCAGCGGCCGCCTGAGCAGCAGCACCGATGCGAAAGGCACGGTCACCACCTACAGCTACGATGGCCGTAGCCAGTTGATCCAGGAGCAGACGGGTGAGCGGGTGACCCGTTACTTCTATGACAGCGAAGGTCGGCAGGTCGGCAGGCTGGATGCCGAAGGCTACCTGAGCGAGTCGGTGTATGACGCCGGTGGGCGTTTGATCCAGAAGGTCCGCTACGGCCAGGTGACGGCCGAGGCGCTGCGCGCCAATGGCGCCCTGGCACAGCTGCGCCCGGACACGGGCGAGAACCTGGAGAGCTGGTACTTCTACGATGCGGCGGGCCGCCAGGTCGGCAGCATCGACGAGCAGCAGTTTGTCACCGAAGTGGTGTACGACGAGGCCGCCAACCTGCAGCGCACGATCCGCTACGGCACCATCTACCACGGTGCGGCGGTGACGGCGTCGACGAGCTTTGCCACGGTGCGTGCCGTGGCGGCGGCCAGCGGCGTGCAACAGACCGCCACCGTGGCCTACGACGACCTGGGCCGGGTGAGCCAGCGCACCGCGACCGACGGCACCCGCACCACCTTCGAGTACGACGTGGCCGGGCGTCTGGTGCGCGAGGTGCAGGCGCGCGATACGAGCGATGAGCGCACCCTGAGCAGCCGTTACAACGCTTTCGGCGAGGTGATCGGCAAGCTGCTGGGCGTGGCCTCGACCCGGATCAAGGACGGCATGACCGAGGCCGAGGTGACGGCCATCTACGCCCAGTACGGGCTGGCCTACCGGTACGACGCGGCGGGCCGGGTGGCCAGCGTCACCGACCAGGCGGGCAACCGCACGCTGTCCTACTACGACGCAGCGGGTCGGCTGAGCCAGGTGATCAACGCCCTGGGCGAGGTCAGCGAGACGCAGTACAACGCCTTCGGCGAAGTCAGTGAGCGCACTGACTTCAGTGCACGGCTGGCGAGCGGCGATGTGAGCGGCCTGAGCGGCGGCCTGCTGGGCACGCCGGTGAAGGCCCTGGTGCAGGCGATCCGCAATGCCGCGGTCGACAACCGCCGCACCTATGGCTATGACAAGCAGGGCCGCCTGACCAGCAGCACCGATGCCCTGGGCTACCTGACCGGCTATGGCTACAACGCCTATGGCGAGCAGACCTCGATCACCCGCACCCTGGCCAGCGGCGTCACGGTCAGCGAGAGCCTGAGCTACAACCGGCGCGGCGAGCTGATCGGCCGCATCGAGGACGTCGGCGGCCTGGCGCGCAGCACCGCCACGACCTACGACGCCTTCGGCCGGGTGATCAGCCGCACCGACGGGCGTGGCCTGGTGAGCACCCTCAGCTACGACAGCAAGGGCCGGCGGATCGTCAGCCGCGACCCGCTGAACCTGGCGCGCACCGTCGACTACGACGCCTTCGGGCGGGTGATCCAGGAGATCGACGGGCTCGGCCGGAGCACGACCTACGCCTATGACGACAACACCCGCACCCTGACGGTGACCACCCCGGACGGGGTGAGCATCAGCACGGTGAAGGACCGCCACGGCCAGGCCCTGAGCGTCACCGATGGCCTGGGCAAGACCACCCGCTACATCTACGACCGCGATGGCCGGGAGCTCAGCGTCACCGACGCCCTGGAGCGCAGCACCAAGCGCACCTACGACGCCGCCGGGCGGCTGCTGACGGTGACCGATGCCCTGGGCCGGGTGACCCGCTACGGCTACGACGCCGCCGGCCGGGTGGTGACCCGCACCGACGCCAACAGCGTGGTGACCCGCTACGCCTTCGACGGCCAGGGCCGCCAGGTGCGGGTGACCCAGGCCGAAGGCCTGGCCGAGCAGCGCATCACCGACTACGCCTACGACCGCAAGGGCCAGACCCTGGTGGTGACCCAGGACCCCAACGGCCTGAAGCTGACCACCACCTACAGCTACGACGGCGTGGGCCGGCAGGTGCAGGTGGCCCGGGGCACCGTGGCCAGCCCGAACCAGCAGGTGGTGCTCTACGTCTACGACAAGCTGGGCCGGCGCACCGCCGAGCGCCAGGACCCCAACGGCCTGAACCTCACCACCCAGTACCGTTACAACGGCAACGACCAGGTGACCCGCAAGATCGACGCGGGGGGCAACAGCACCTGGTACATCTACGACAATGCCGGCCGCCTGTGGCACACGATCGACGCCTTGGGCGGGGTGACCCGCACCGTCTACGACGCCGCCGGGCAGATCACCCGCATCCGCCGTTTTGCCACGCCGCTGGCCGCCAGCGTGCTGGCCGGTCATGGCGATGAAGTGAGCAGCGTGACCGTCGTGGCCAACGCCGCCGCCGACACCTTTACAGACTTCGTCTACGATGCCGCCGGGCGCCAGCGCTACAGCATCGATGCCCTCGGCCAGGTCACCGAGACCCGCTACGACAACGCCGGGCGGGTCACCGACAGCCTGCGCTACGACAAACCCATTCCGGTCAAGCCGCCCTACACCGAGGCGGCGGTCGCCGCCGCCCTGGCCAGCGCCGGGGCCCAGGCCCGCACCACCCACTCCGTGTACGACGCTGCCGGGCAACTGCTCAGCGTCACCGACGCCGCCGGGCGCACCGAATCCTATGGCTACGACGCCGTGGGCAACCGCACCACCCTGACCAACAAGAACGGCGACGTCTGGACCTACACCTACGACGCCCTCAACCGCCTCACCGAGGAAATCACCCCGGCGGTGAACGTCGCCACGATCGACGCCAGCGGCACCGTCAGCAGCCAGAGCCGCCTGCTGGTCACCCGCCTCGCCTACGACGCCCTGGGCAACGTCAGCAGCCGCACCGTCGGCCGCCTGCGCAGCAGCCTGCAGGCCGACCCGGCGCAGGACGACCTGAGCCAGGCCCGCACCACCGCCTACGGCTACGACGCCGTCGGCCACCAGGTGCGCATCACCTCCCCCGGCTGGTACAACAAGGCCACCGGCGCCTACCAGGCCGCCAGCGACGGCAGCGCCAACACCTTCCAGGTCACCACCGAAGTCACCTACGACGCCCTCGGCAATGCCGTGCGCAACCGCGTGCGCGTGGGCAACAGCGGCAATGCCGCCAGCGACTACGTCGACAGCTACAAGGTCTACGACGGCCTCGGTCGCCTGACTCATGACATCGACGCCCTCAAGGGCGTCACCGCCTACGCCTACGACGCCCTCGGCAACCGCACCAGCACCCGCCGCTACGCCAACGGCCTGACCGCCGCCGTGCCGGCGGCCGGCTACTACCTGGCCGGCGACATCACCGCCACCAGCCTGGTGGCCAACGCCGCCCAGGACCGCACCCTGACCACCCGCTACGACGCCCTCGGGCGCAAGGTCGCGGTGCAGCAGGACGCCGTCAGCCTCTACGTCTTCAACGGCAGCGTCGCCGGCGCCACCAGCGTCAAGGCCTCGCCCACCACCCTCTACAGCTACGACACCTTCGGCAACCTGGTGCGCGAAACCCAGATCGCCCGCGACGCCAATGGCACCACCGTGCTCACCGGCGCCAGCACCGTGCACTACTACGACGTGGCCGGCCAGCGCATCGGCAGCGTCGACGCCCTCGGCCACTACACCCGCATGACGTACAACGCCCTCGGCCAGCTCAGCCGCCAGGTCGAATACGCCACCGCCCTGGCCAGCTGGAACGAAGCCGCCGTGCCGGCCGCCCCCGCCGCCAGCGCCAATGACCGCAGCACCCGCTACACCTACGACGGCATGGGCCGGGTGACCCAGGTCACCCAGGAAAACGTGCGCTACTGGCAGCAGAACATCAACGCCCAGACCAATGCCGTGAGTGCCAGCCTGGTCACCGGCGACCTGCTGGTCAGCCAGATCAGCTACGACGGCCTCGGCAACACCCGCACCGTCACCGACGCCGCCGGCAACGTCGCCACCACCGACTACAACGCCCTCGGCCAGGTCAGCAAAGTCACCGAACCGGCCCGCGCCACCGCCCGTGCCGGCGCCGTCGACCCCTTCGCCAGCGGCGCCGTCATCGCCTCGCCTACCACCACCTACCAGGTCAACGCCTTTGGCCAGGTGATCAGCGAGACCCGCAGTGCCGGCGCCCAGCAGGCCGGCCTCAGCCAGACCACCCGCACCCGCTTCGACGCCGCCGGCTACGAAGTGCAAAGCATCGACGCCGCCGGCTCCGCGCAGAGCTACAAGGTCGACGTCGCCGGCCGCCGCCTCGAGGAAAGCCGCCAGACCAGCGTCACCCTCAGTGCCTGGACCGTCAACGGCGCCGCCCTGACCCGTACCCAGACCATTCGGCGCAGCTACAGCTACGACGCCCTCGGCCAGCAGCTCTCCACCACCGACTGGTACACCGCCGCCGACAACACCCAGAAGAGCACCACCAACAGCGCCCTCTACAACCGCTTCGGCGAAGTCACCGAGCAGTTGCTCAACGGCAACCTGCAGACCCGCTACGCCTACGACCAGGTCGGCCGCGCCATCGAGCAGCAGAACGCCCAGGGCATCACCCGCGTCGACTACGACCTCGGCGGTCGCGCCAGCCGCAGCAACCAGATCGGCGACGCCGCCGTCAGCACCGACGACCGCATCACCTACACCCGCTACGACCTGCTCGGCCGCGCTCTCGAACAGCACCTGCCGGCCTTCGAGGCCAACCTCAACGCCGACACCCTCAACAACGTCAACCTCACCCTGGCCACCCCCATCATCCGCCAGGCCTACGACCGCTGGAACAACCTGCTCAGCCGCACCGACGCCCGCGGCTACGTCACCACCTACAGCTACGACCACAACAACAAACAGCTCAGCGAAACCCTCCCCGTCACCGACATCCTGCGCGAGAACGGCACCAGCTACCGCGCCAGCCTCATCCACGAGAAGCGCTACGACGCCCTCGGCCAACTGATCCAGGAAGTCGACCTGGTGGGGCCCTACACCGGCATGCCCACCAGCACCGAACTGCGCATCCGCCAGCACGTCTACAACCAGGCCGGTGAACTCGTCCGCGACATCGACGCCCTCGGCTACTCGCGCACCTACCGTGTCGACGCCCACGGCAACCGCGTCGCCACCCAGGACGCCCTCGGCACCGTGCTGGTGGAAAGCTACGACGCCATGGACCGCCAGCTCACCCACGGCATCATCCGCAATGGCGCCCAGGTCATCCTGCAGACCAACCAGTACGACCAGGCCGGCCGCCTGGTAGGCGAAATCACCGGCGCCACCGCCATCGAGGAAACCCTCACCAGCATCGCCAACGCCGACTGGAGCTCCACCACCACGGGCGTGGCCGGCACCGTGCGCTACACCCTCTTCGATGAGCGCGGCAACATCGTGCACACCCGCAACGAATCGAAGATCGAGAAGCGCTACGAGTACAGCGAGGCCAACCGCAAGACGAAGGAAATCGACGGGCTCAACAACACGCTGACCTGGACGTATAACGAGGCGGATTTTGGAAGGCTGACCAGCTACAAGGACCTGGGCGGGAGGACGTCGACTTATACCTATAACGCGTTTGGGCAACTGGCGACTGACTATACGCCGGAGATACTTGGTGCGATTAACGCTCCAGGCACAACTTCAAACAGGAAAAACTATGAAATATTGGAGGACTCTGGTGGAACAAGGTCATACGCTTATTACTCCAACGGATTACTGAAAAGCATATCCGATTCGTCTAGTTCAAGCAGGCAGTTGCAAGTTGCAGGGCTGCCTTCTCAATATAGAGACAGGATAACCACCTATAATTTATCGCTCAGCAAGTCTTCAAGTTATGCTTATGATTTGGGATCAAATAAAACTCATGAACTAAACGCCGAATCATATTCGTGGCAAAACCCTACCTGGAGAGCTGCAGGTGGTTATTCATCTTCTTCCGCTACGCATTATTTTTTTGACGAGCTGGGAAGGCTGAAGCAGGTCAAGGCGCCCAGTGGGAATAATAAAGTAGGAAAAGCAAAACTTGCCGTGGTCTCGACAACTCTTACCAACGGGAAAAATAATAGCTACGAAGTCAAATGGGAGGCCAGCTACCAAATTCGATCAATTTCTACCGCAACTATTAATTCCCTAGAGTACAACTTCGACGAGTTCGGCAACCGGCGTAAGACCTACCTGGACTCGACCAGTCAGTCAGGCGTCAATGAAAAGATCGAGAGCTGGTACAAGTACGACCTGAATGATCAGGTGCTGATTGCCGAGGGCATGCAAAGCAATGGCACCATTGCAGTCGGCAAGCTCAACAACACCGCGAAGGGCTACAGCCTCGCCTACGACGCCGCCGGCCGCCGGACAAGCTCCGAGCGCTGGAAGGAAACCAGCAACTCGACCGAGGTCTATGAGCGCAGCGAGTACAGCTATAACGACCTCTCCCAGGTGCTGACATCCAGCATCAGCCAGGTCGTGCGGGCACAAGGCGCCACCAGCCTGCAGGCACCGCAGTCCATTGGCACGGCAACGCTCTCTCTCTCGAATATCTATGACGACAAAGGGCGCAAGGTCCAGCAGCACAGCTACCTCAACGGCCAGATCGATGCGACGGAGGTCTATGGCTACCGGGGCGACAACCAGAAAGTCTTCCAGGAAAGCCGCAAGGCCACCAACGGTGTCGTCAAGCTGTCCCAGGCCAACTACTTCAATGAAGCGGGCATGTACGACGCCGTCGGCAACTCCCTGGGCTACCGCTACGTCGTCTACAACTCCGACGGCCAGACCATCAACTACCGGGGTGCCAATACCAATGCCTACGTCGGTTTCGATACCTACAAGCAGGGGTCCATCACCACCAGCTGGACGAAACCCGGCACGCCTACCACCTCCACCTACGTCTACGGCGTACGCGGCGAGTTGCAGGAAGTGGTGGCAAACGGCTCGGCCATCCTGCGCAGCTTCGCCTCTGACCGGGATGGCAAGTTGATCGCCCGCCAGGAGAGCAACGGCACCGCGCAGAACTATGCCTACTACCAGGGCTCCGAACTGGCCAGCGTCGGCAACGCCAGCGGCGCGAGCCTGAGCGATACCTTCACGCCGATCTCGGAGAACTACCCCTCCCCCACGCCCACCAGCTACGTCGTCAACCAGGGGGATACCCTGGCGAGGATCGCCAGCGCCATCTGGGGCGACGCGAGCATGTGGTACCTGATCGCGGATGCCAACGGCCTGACCGGCAGCGACGAACTGATCCCGGGCAGCAGCCTGCAGATCCCCAACGTCGTCAGCAGCACCCGCAATACGGCCAACACCTTCAAGCCCTATAACGCCGAAGAGATCATCGGCAACGTCACCCTGGAGCCCCAACCCCTTCCTCCGCCGCCGCCCAAGCCGAAGAAGAAGAAGTGCGGAGGCCTGGCCAGTGTTGTGATGGTGGTGGTGACGGTCGTTGCTGCAGTGGTAACAGCCGGAGCAGCTGCAGCGGCTATTGCCGCCGTACAGACAGGCGCAGCTACAACACTGGGCGGAGTACTCGCTGCTGCAGGCACCGGGGCCATGAACGTCATCACCGGCTTAGGGGTGGTTGCAGGCACGGGAGCCACCGTAGCTGGCGGCTTCATTGGTGGAGCGGTGGGTTCGGCCATTGGGCAACTCACCGGGAAGGCCATGGGGGTCGTTGATAACTTCTCCTGGAAGCAAGTGGCAGTGGGGGCCCTAACCGGAGGCGCAACTGCAGGGCTTGGAGTCGCGGCACAAGGTGCATTTGGCACCAGCGCGGAAAGTGTTGCAAAGGTCGTGACTGCCAACAAAACACTGGGGTACGCCTCGTATGGCGTCTATGGTTACGCCAGCTCACAAGTCTTCAGCCGAATTGTAGGACTTGAAACATCGTTCAGTTGGAAAGGAATGGCTGCTTCAGCACTGGGCTCCGTTGTAGGCGGTCAGTTGGGGAGCAGCGAGTACTTCAGTAAAATTCCTCAACTCTCCCGTGATGTATTGACTGGGCAGATAAGTGCACTTGGGTCCGCGGCTATAAATGATAAGTGGCTTGGAGGTGCACGCCCGGACTATAGCCAAGTTGCTGTGGATGCCTTTGGCAACTCCTTGGCTTCATCCATTCGCTCTGCAATGGGGCAGACCAGCTTGGCCTTGCGTGTAGACCCTGCTTACTTATTGGCCAGCAATGAAGATGCAGTAATGACATTGCCTGCGATTGAAGTTGATGCGTATGAAAATGTTTTTGATCAATTCCTCTTGGAATTCTCCAGGAGCTTCAAAGATCTACGCGGGCTATCAAGAGAAAATATATATAATTCCAACTCGTCACTCGAAGCAGGCATCGCCTCAGCCGTCTACGCGGTCAACAGCCTGACAGGTGCTGTAGTGGAGGGGGTGGTCGATACCGCCCGGCTCTTCACTAGCGCTGAACATCGCAGTCAGTTCGTAGAGGGGATGTATACGCTTGCCACCACTAATCCAATAACTACGGCTAAAGGCATTCGAACTGCGTGGAGTTCACTATCCACAGAGGACAAACTACTAGCGACTGGTAGTGTTATAGCAACACTGGGGGTTGGAGGTGCCAGCAAGGCAAGTTCGATTAGTGACCTAGCTGATTTGAAAGCGTTGCAACCTAGCGAAGACATCCTGGTGGCAGGAAGAATAACCGAAAATTCATTAACCCCCGGGCCATTGCACACCACCGCACAGCTTGGAGATGCAGACTATGCAGTTCATATTATCGCTAAGCCTTCTGGCAATGTAGTGCTTCCTCCAAACCAAGCTTATGCAAATGCTCTGTTCAGTGTAGACTTCCGGCAAACACAAGCAGCCTCTAATGAACTCATGGCTGCTGTTTCTGAACGTAGGCAGGTTTTCGTAGCCAAACCGGGTACGGACGACCACAAATTCTTGGAAATGACTGGAGCAGATGCCTCCGCAGGTGGTCCCGGAAACTTGGCAATTCTAGTGCGTTCAGAAAATCCACAAAAACTCACTCTCATAGAGGAATTTTTACATGGAACACAATCTAAAATATGGGGCGAGCCTGGTGTAGATGTTGATGGTGCTGTTAGTGCATTCCGTGAATGGCATGTTCGAGATTATATGAGCAGGCATAGCCGTATGTTCGGCTGGGATGCTCAAGAAAAATCAGTATTGCAAACCGAATTAGCTTACTGGGCTCAAAGAGCCGGAAGGGCAGGTCAATAATGCAAGATATTGCTACAGTGAAAGAAGTTCTCTTTGTGTTTAATTCTTGGACACTAATGCTGCATACTCCGCCCCCCACAATTACTAGAGCGGGAATACATATAACCCTGCTTAACGAAAGCAAGGAAAAGATTGGAGAGGCAATTGTGAAAAGGCTCTTATCATCCCGAAATCCAGAAATCATTCCCGTCGAAGTAGAGTCAATAATTGCCCCGGAAAACTTCAAAGAAATAAGATATATTTCACGCTAGTGTCAGGCAAAAATTAAGCGCGCGAAGGTGTTGTTCTCCTTGCTGTAGGGGGCCTTTATAGAATATTAAGTTCGCAGATGTCGAGAATTTCACCCACTACATCATCAATGGGACGGTTTTTAGAAATTCGTATTCCGCGCGACCAGCAGCGTTCCCTTGAAAAGAAAGGTGGCCGAGCATAGTTAGAGTCAATTCGAGTGCTAACTCTCTCTAACTATAAGAAATCAATTTTCTTATTCTCTTCAACGCCCCAGCATGCAACTGAGAAACCCGGGACCTCGACACCCCCATCAGCTCACTGATCTCCGTAAAGCTCAGTTGCTGGAAGTAATGCCCCTCGATCACCTGTCGCTCGCCCGGGGAGAGCTGGCTGATCAGTAGCGCCATGTCCTGCCCCTCGCGCTCGGCCTCGTAGAGGCTGAGTGGGTTGTTGTCGACGGGCTCCTGGTCGAGCACTCCGAGTTCCAGGAAGTAGCCGAAGGCCAAGTCGATGGCCACGTTGGCGACATGTTCCAGATCGGATAGCCCCTCCGCTTCGCCTGCCCCGGTGATGCTCGCCAGCCGCTCGGTGGCGGGTGTGCGCCGGTCCTTCACGTAGCAGGCCAGCCCCTTGAGCACGCTGCCCTTGATATAGGGCTCGGCATAGGCCTTGAAGTTGCTGCCGAGCCTGGGGTCGAACCTGTCGATGGCCTGGAGCAGGCCGAGGGAGGCTAGGTTCAGGTAGTCATGCCACTCGGCGAGGGGATGCGGGTAGCGGGTGAACAGGTGCGCGGTGAGCAGGCGCACCCACTGGCTGTAGAAGAACAGCTGTATGCGTAACTCGAAGCTATTCCAGGCCGCTTACGGCGTCCCAGGTCCGGCCCAGTGAGGAACACCCTGCTTGGCTCTATTGTTGCTGAGCGGTTACTTGCAGCTGGATAACCCGTAACGCCTGCGGAATTCGAGCGCCGTCCGGCCCTCTACATATGCCGCAGGGCCGGGCTCCGGGCGGGGCCGCTGTGCTAACCTGCGACAAGTTTTTTTCGGGCTCCCCCAGCCCGTTTCCAGAGGTCATCCATGCATATCCATATCCTCGGCATCTGCGGCACCTTCATGGGGTCGCTCGCGGTGCTGGCCAAGGAGCTCGGCCATCGCGTCACCGGCTCCGACGCCAACGTCTACCCGCCCATGAGCACCCAGCTGGAGGCCCAGGGCATCGAGCTGATGCAGGGCTACGACCCCGCGCACCTGGACCCGGCGCCGGACCTGGTGGTGGTGGGCAATGCGCTGTCGCGGGGCAACCCGGCGGTGGAGCATGTGCTGAACAAGGGGCTGCCCTATGTCTGCGGCCCGCAGTGGCTGGCGGACCACGTGCTGCAGGGCCGCTGGGTGATGGCGGTGGCCGGTACCCACGGCAAGACCACCACCAGCAGCATGCTGGCCTGGGTGCTGGAGCATGCGGGTATGAGCCCGGGCTTTCTCATCGGCGGGGTGCCGCAGAATTTCGGCATCTCGGCGCGCCTCGGCGGCACGCCGTTCTTCGTGGTGGAGGCGGACGAGTACGACAGCGCCTTCTTCGACAAGCGCTCGAAGTTCGTCCACTACCGCCCGCGCACGGCGATCCTCAATAACCTGGAATTCGACCACGCGGACATCTTCCCCGACCTCGCGGCCATCGAGCGGCAGTTCCACCACCTGGTACGCACCATCCCCGGCGAGGGGCTGATCATCCACCCCACCACCGAGCCGGCCCTGGTGCGCGTGCTGGAGATGGGCTGCTGGACGAAGGTCGAGACCACCGGTGAAGGCGGCCAGTGGCAGGTGCGCCTGCTCAGCGAGGACGGTTCGCGCTTCGAGGTGCAGTTCGACGGCAAGGTGCAGGGCACCGTGGAGTGGAGCCTGACCGGCCAGCACAACGTGGCCAACGCCCTGGCGACCCTCGCCGCCGCGCGCCATGTGGGCGTGGTGCCGGAGCTGGGCATCGCTGCCCTGAGCGCCTTCCGCAACGTGAAGCGGCGCATGGAGAAGGTCGCCGAGGTCAACGGCGTGACCCTCTACGACGACTTCGCCCACCACCCCACCGCCATCGCCACCACCCTCGACGGCCTGCGCAAGCGCGTGGGCGAGGCGCCGGTGATCGCCATCATCGAGCCGCGCTCCAACTCCATGAAGCTGGGCGCCCACCGCGACGGCCTGCCGGAGAGCGTGGCGCAGGCCGACCAGGTGATCTGGTACGCGCCGCCGAACCTGGGCTGGGACCTGGCCGCCACGGCCGCCGCCTGCCCGGTGCCGGCGGTGGTCTGCGATTCGCTGGAGGCGATCATCGAGCGGGTCAAGGGCCAGGCGCGCCCGGGCACCGAGGTGGTGATCATGAGCAACGGCGGTTTCGGCGGCCTGCACGGCAAGCTGGCCAAGGCGCTGGAAGGCTGAGGACGACGACATGAGCGGACCCGAACGCGTCACCCTGGCGATGACCGGCGCTTCCGGCGCCCAGTACGGCCTGCGCCTGCTGGACTGCCTGGTGCAGGAAGACCGCGAGGTGCACTTCCTCATCTCCAAGGCCGCGCAGCTGGTGATGGCCACCGAGACCGAGGTCACCCTGCCGCCCAAGCCGCAGTCGATGCAGGCTTTCCTCAGCGAGTACACCGGCGCGGCGCCGGGGCAGATCCGCGTCTACGGCAAGGAGGACTGGATGGCCCCGGCGGCTTCCGGGTCCGGCGCGCCGGGGGCGATGGTGGTGGTGCCTTGCTCCACCGGCACCCTCTCGGCCATCGCCACCGGTGCCTGCAACAACCTGATCGAGCGCGCGGCGGACGTGGCGTTGAAGGAGCGGCGCAAGCTGATCCTGGTGCCGCGCGAGGCGCCGTATTCCAGCATCCACCTGGAGAACATGCTCAAGCTCTCCAACCTCGGCGCGATCATCCTGCCGGCATCCCCGGGCTTCTATCACCAGCCGCAGACCATCGATGACCTGGTGGACTTCGTGGTGGCGCGCATCCTCAACCTGCTGGAAATCCCCCAGGACATGCTGCCGCGCTGGGGCGAGCATCACCTGCAGAGCAGCGATGACTGAGCGCCGGCCCCTGCGCCTTGGCCTCATCGCGTTGCTGCTGGCGCTCCAGGGCTGCGCGGCCGTGCGCACCCTGGACGCGGCCAAGCCCGGCGCGCCCATCATCTACTCCGGCACCCGGCTGGACTGGTACTCCCTCAATGGTGGCTGCTGCCCCATGGACCGCTTCGGCGCCGAGGCACCGGGTTGGGCGGCGTTCGACCTGCCGTTCAGCGCGCTGCTGGAGACGCTGTTGCTGCCCTTCGCGGTGGCGGCGGAGCTGGGTGTCGGGTTGGGCGTGACCGGCGGCAATTGAGGTAGCGCCTTAGGGGCTGCGCGGTGATGGGTTTCGTGCCTCTACCCATCCTACGGAGGAGCTCCGTGTGAACGGTGGGTTTCCAGGCGGCTGTGAGCGCTTTCTGTAGAGGCGAATTCATTCGCCCAAGGATGCGCAGCGTCCGCAACACACAGGTCCGCAGGTCGACCCTTCGGACCGAGAATAAATGGGCTCTATCTGCGTCAATTGCGCTTGGCCTCCTGAAAGGGGCGTTTGGCCGCTGCTCCCACGTCTGCGCCAGAACCTTCATCGATGTGCGCATCACGCTCAGGGCGGATTGGCTTCCGTAGGGTGGCGTAGAGCGAAGCGAAACCCACGCGGTGGGCGTGACAGGGCGCTCGGTTTCAGGCTGGTTCCTGGCAGACGTCCACCCATTGCGCGGCGACCAGTTCGGCCATGTGCTGCGGGGCGATGCGCACGGCGCTGTGGATGGCGCCGGCGGCGGGGACCACTTCATCGAAGGCCTGCAGCGACAGGTCGCAATAGACCGGCAGCGGGGTGGCCAGGCCGAAGGGGCAGACGCCGCCGACGGGGTGGCTGGTCAGCGCCTGCACGGTTTCGGCGTCGAGCATCTTGGCCTTGGCGCCGAAGGCTTCCTTGAACTTGCGGTTGTCGATACGCGCATCGCCGCGGGCGACCACCAGCAGGTTCTGCTCGCCGACGCGGAAGGCCAGGGTCTTGGCGATGCGCCCCGGTTCGACACCGTGGGCTTCGGCGGCCAGGGCGACGGTGGCGGTGCTGGTTTCCAGTTCGATGATGGCGAGTTCGGGGGCCTTCTCGGCGAGGAAGGCGCGTACGGATTCGAGGCTCATGAAGGCTCCTTGGTTTTCTATCGGCTCAGGTGGCCAGCTGGTGCACGGCGGCGAGGCTGTCGTGGAGGCCATAGCGGCCCTTGTCGTCGCGGGTCACGCGGCCCATGGCGACGTCCGGGTCGTGGGTGAAGAGCAGCCGGCCATTGCGTTCCAGCAGGCTGGCGAGCAGGGCTTCCTTCTCTTCGATCAGGCCTTCGGGGAAGCGG
Source organism: Pseudomonas sp. 57B-090624 (assembly GCF_003234055.1). Taxonomy (NCBI): domain Bacteria; kingdom Pseudomonadati; phylum Pseudomonadota; class Gammaproteobacteria; order Pseudomonadales; family Pseudomonadaceae; genus Pseudomonas; species Pseudomonas sp. 57B-090624. Next base: position 76,342 of record NZ_QKRU01000024.1, on the reverse strand, counting down.
TCGTAGCCCATGGTGATGGGCAGGTGCACCCAGGGCGCGCCGGGGATCAGGTCGCCGCTGAACACCACCGGGCCGTCGGGCATGGCGATCTCCGGTAGCAGTTGCCCAGGGGTGTGGCCGTCGCTCCAGTGCAGGCGCCAGTCGGGGCCGAGAATCTCGGCGCCGGGCTGCTCGTCGATCAGCACCAGGCGGCCGCTGGCTTCCAGCAGTTCGAGCATTTCCGGGATGTAGGAGGCGCGGTCACGCGGGTGCGGGTTGCAGGCGCGCTGCCATTGGCGACGGCCGGTGACGAAGCGTGCGTTGGGGAACAGCAGGCGTGCGGGCTGGCCTTCTTCCCAGGCGGCGAGCAGGCCGCCGGCGTGGTCGAAGTGCAGGTGGGTGAGCAGCACGATGTCGATGTCGGCATCGGCCAGGCCGGCCTCGGCGAGGCTGTCGAGCAGCACGTGGCGGTCTTCCTGCACGCCGAAGCGGCGCTTGAGCTCGGGCGCGAAGAAGGCGCCGATGCCGGTCTCGACGAGGATGTTGCGCTCGTCTTCCTGCACCAGCAGCGCGCGGCAGCCGAGGTCGATGCGGTTTTGCGCGTCCGGTTGCATCCAGCGTTCCCAGAGGGCGCGCGGGGCGTTGCCGAACATGGCGCCGCCGTCGAGTTTCTGGCTGTTGCCGGTGAGCGAGGTGAGGGTGCGCATGGTGCGGGTCCGGGCTGGCTTTCAAGCGCCCAAGGCTAACCCGGTTGCGGGGGCTGTGGTCAATCCGCCCAGCCGCGATAGACGAAGGTCATGGGGCGCGGGCCCTGCAGGTAGCCGGTGTGCAGCTCGCGGATGGCGAAGCCGCCGGCCTCGATCAGGCGCGGGATGTCGCGGTTGAGGTGGCAGCCGCCGGCGAAGGGTTTCCACAGCGGCGTGAGGCGGTGCTGCCAGCGCACCACCGCAGCGTCCGGTGCCAGGCCGTGTTCGGCGAACAGCAGGCGCCCGCCGGGTTTCAGCACGCGGCGCATTTCCTTCAGCGCCGCAGCGGCGTCGGGGATGGTGCAGAGGGTGAAGGTGCAGACGATGCTGTCGAAGCTGGCATCGCCGGCCTGGATCTCGCCCAGCTCCAGGGCGATGGTCTCCACCGCAATGGCGATGGCGTCGGCGCGCTGGCGGGCCAGGGCCTGCATCTGTGCGGCGGGGTCGACGCCGATCACCACCTGCACCTTGGCCGGGTCGTAGAAGCCGAGGTTGAGGCCGGTGCCGATGCCGATCTCCAGCACCCGGCCTTCGGCCTGGGGCACGATCTTCGAGCGGGTCTTCATCACTTCGCCCATGCCGCAGGCGTAGTCGATCAGGCGGGGCAGGACGTGGCGATCGTAGAAACCCATGGCGGCGGCCCGTGGTGGTGGCGAGGCGTCCAAGGTAGCAGGGGCATCCCCGCGCGGCGCGGGGATTTCGGCCAATGGCGGGAGGATTCCCGCCCGGGTCAGCGGCCCAGGCGGCGCAGTTCGTCCGACTCCACGACGCGCGTGCCCTGGTCGGTCTCCAGGGCCAGGCGCCACAGTGCGCGGGCCAGGGTGCAGGCGCCGATGCCGCGGTACTTGCCCGGCAGCCAGCGCATGAAGGGCGCGGCCAGGCGCTCGCCGAGGCGGAATTCGCTGCGCGGGCCGAGCAGCAGGGACGGGCGCACCAGGGTCAGCTGCGGCCAGTCCTGGGCCTTGAGCGCTGCCTCCATCTCGCCCTTGGTGCGGTTGTAGAACACCGAGGAGTTGGCGTCCGCGCCCAGGGCGCTGATCACCAGGTAGTGGCGGGCGCCGAGTTCGCGGGCGCGGGCGCCAACGGCGAGCACCAGGTCGAGGTCGACGGCGCGGAAGGCTTCCTGGGAGCCGGCCTGGCGAATGGTGCTGCCGAGGCAGCAGAAGGCGGTGTCCACCGGCCCCTGGAGCTGCGGCAGGAGCGCGGCGAGCTCGCCCACCGGGTTGTCCAGGCGTGGGTGGTCGGCCAGGGGGCGACGGGTCGGTGCGAGCACCCGCTCCACCGTGGGTTCGTTGAGCAGTCGGTCGAGCAGGTGTTCACCGGTCAGGCCCGTGGCGCCGGCGAGCAGGATGTGCTGGGGCGTCAGATGCATGCTGTTTCTCCGCTGTTACAGCTTGAGCTTAGTGGCTGGCGGCGGTTTTGCCGTCGGCCGTTGCAGGTTGCGCGGCGAGCGCTTGCCGGGCCTGTCCGGCGCGCAGCTTGCTCCAGTGGGCGAGCACCGGTTTGGGGGCCCAGATCTGGGGTTCGGAAGGTTCGAAACCGTCGGCCTTCTCCCATTCGGCAACCTCGGTGCGGGCGAGTTCGAAAGCACGTTCCAGGTCGTCGGTCTGGTTCAGTGCGTCGGCCAGCAGGGCGCGACCGAAGTAGGTGAACTCGTTGTCGTCGGAGCAGCCGAAGGACACCCGGTCGGCCCGCGCGGCGGTCATCACCAGGGTCTTGTCGTCCTTGAGCGCGGGGATGAAACCGCCGGAATAGCAGGCGGAGATCACCACCACCTTGTGGCGATCCTTCAGCGGGGCCAGCACCGAGGCCAGCTCGCTGGCGGGCAGGTCGGCGAGCTGCAGGCCGGGTTGCTCGAGGGCGAGCTGGTGGTCGGCGGAGCCGTGGCTGGTGAGGTAGATGAACACCAGGTCCTCCGGCCCGCTGCGCCGGGCGATGCCCTGGATCGCCCGGGCCAGGCTCTCGCGGGTGGCCAGGGGGCGATCGGCCATGTGGTCGCGGTGGTTGATCAGGGTGATGTGGCCATGGGCGCCGAAGCGCTGGTCGAGCAGCGTGGCGACGTAGTCGGCCTCGCGCAGGAATACGCCCTGGCGGCCGTCGCCCCCCAGGCTCAGGGAATACAGCTCCACCGCCGGGGTGGAGGCGGGCAGGGCATCGATGGCGGCGTCGAGCAGGCGGCCCTGTTCCAGCAGGCCGACTTCCAGCGGGTTGGGCAGTGTCTTGCCGGCTTCGTCACGCACGCGCCGGCCGCCGCGCCAGGTGCCCTTCTCCTGGCTTCCGTCGGCCAGGGCGAGGGTGCCTTCACCACTGTAGCGGCCGCCCGTGAAGCCGCCCTGGTAGCGGCTGCCATCGGCAAGGGTCAGGGTGCCGTCGCCCTGGTAGCGCCAGTTGCGGAAGGCACCGACGTAGCGCTCGCCGTCCGCGCCCTTGTACTCACCCTTGCCGGTCAGGGCGCCGCTCTTGAAGTCACCGCTCCACACCGAGCCCTCGGCGTTCTGGTAGCGGCCCTTGCCATCGAACAGGCCATTCTTGAATCCGCCGCTGTAGAAGCCGCCGTCGGCGCCCTGGTAGTCGCCTTCGCCCTCGAGCTGGCCCTGCTTGAAGGTGCCGGAATAGCGCGAGCCATCGGCGTCGGTGCGTACGCCCCGGCCGGTCTGCTCGCCGCGCTTGAACTGGCCCTGGTAGCTGCTGCCGTCCGGCAGTTCGAGCTTGCCCTGGCCGTGGTAGCGGTCGTCGCGGAAGGTGCCGCTGTAGACCATGCCTTCCCGGCTGAGCGTGCCTTCGCCGCTGAACTGGTTGGCCTTGAACGCGCCGTCGTAGGAGGTGCCATCGCTGTAGGTGAGGCGGCCATTGCCTTCGAACAGGCCGTTGCGGAACTCGCCCTGGTAGTCGACGCCATTGGGCGCGTGCCAGGTGCCATGGCCGTTGGGCTGGCCGTCCTTGAATTCGCCTTCGAACCAGGTGCCGTTGCTGTAGTCCAGGCGCCCCGGGCCTTGCAGCAGGCCGTCGACCACGGCGCCCCGGTAGCGCGAGCCATCGGGCAGGCGGGCGTCCGGCGGGGTGAGGGGTTCTCCATCTCCGCAGGCCGAGAGGAGCAGGGCGAGCGCGAGGGGCAGCAGCGGTTTCATCGACAGTCCCTTGAAGGTGGATACGGCTGTTGCAAGTGTGGCGTAAAAAAGCCCGCTATCGCGGGCTTTTCTTTTCCATCCGTGCCGGGGCTCAGGTCCACTGGGTGATCTTGTTGCCCTGTTTGTCGGTGAAGGCGCCGACGATGATCATGATGAAGTCGATCAGGGTCCAGATGCCCAGGCCGCCGAGGGTGAGGATCTGCAGGATGGCGGTGCCGATCTTGCCGGCGTAGAAGCGGTGCGCGCCGAAGGTGCCCAGGAAGAAGCACAGCAGGAAGGCCGGGAGGATGCGTTTTTCGGTCATGAAACTGTCCTTGTTGAGAGAAGAGGGTGCCGATTGGCGGACGGCATTCTAGCGAACGCGGCGCTACCTAGGCGAGTGGCGGGAGTGAGGCCGGCGGCGGGCCGCCGGCAGGGTTTCAGACGAAGCAGAGGCTCAGGGATTCGGCGATGTAGGCGGGCTTGGCCTGGCCTTCGATCTCCAGGGTGGCGCGGGCCTTGATCAGCCACTGGCCGGGGTTCTTTTCGGTGACGTCCATGATGGTGAGCGCCAGGCGGACGCGGGAGTCCACCTTCACCGGCTGGATGAAGCGCACGCTGTCCAGGCCGTAGTTGATGCCCATCTTCATGCCTTCGGGCAATACCAGCAGCCCTTCGGTGAGGACCGGGATCAGCGACAGGGTGAGGAAGCCGTGGGCGATGGTGGTGCCGAAGGGCGTGTGCTTGGCCTTCTCCGGGTCGACATGGATGAACTGGTGGTCGCCGGTGCATTCGGCGAACTGGTTGATGCGTTGCTGGTCGATGGTCAGCCACTCGGAGTGGCCCAGGTCCTTGCCTATGTAGTTCTTCAGTTCGGATACAGGTACGAACGGCATGCTTCATCCTCCGTGGACGTGGTTTGTTGTTCTTCTTGCCGGGTCTTTGGCCGACCCTGGGTTCATCGCCGCCTAGATCAGCATGGGCACGGGGCGGGGGTCAAGCAGGCATGCCCCCTGCGAATGGCGGGTTATAGCGAGGGTGGCGAGCGGGCCTATAATGGCGCGATCCTGGCAACGACCGCTCTGCAGCGGGCCTTGCACGCGTCTCGCCCAGGGCTTACTCGACCTATCCGGAGATTTTCATGCTTTTGCGCGGCCTGACCTGGCTGGTGCTGTTCCAGTTGCTCGGCACCGGGATCAACGCCCTTTTCCTGCACATGCTGCCCGGGCCCATCATCGGCCTGGTGCTGCTGTTCCTGTTCCTCGTTGCCCGGGGCGAGGTGGGCGAGCCGCTGTCGGTGGCCTCCAGCAGCCTGCTGCGCTACCTGCCGTTGCTGCTGGTGCCGCCGGCGGTGGGGGTGATGGTGTACGCCCAGGCGATCTGGGCGGACTTCTGGGCGGTGGTCGGCGCGCTGGCGCTGTCGGTGTTCTTCTCGATGCTGTTCGTGGGCTGGCTGATGCAGCACCTGATCGACCGCAAGGCTCGCCAGGAGGATCGCCCATGAGCATCGATTGGCACGGCGCCTGGCAGGCCATTGCCCACCATCCGCTGTTCGGCGTCGGCCTGACGCTGGCGGCCTACCAGCTGTCCATCTCCCTGTACGAGAAGACCCGCCTGATGTTCCTGCAGCCGGTGCTGGTGTCCATGGCCCTGGTGATCGCGGTGCTGGTGCCCCTGGGCATCGGCTACGAGGAGTACCGCCAGAGCACCACGCTGCTGACGCTGTTGCTCGGGCCGGCGACCGTGGCGCTGGCGGTGCCGTTGTTCCTCAACCTCAAGCGCATCCGCCAGTTGTTCTGGCCGACGCTGATCACCCTGTCCATCGGTGGCCTGGTTGCTACGGTTATGGGTGTGGGCCTGGCCTGGGCCTTTGGGGCCGAGCACATGATGCTGATGACCATGGCGCCGAAGTCGGTGACCTCGCCCATCGCCATGCTGGTGGCCGAGCAGATCGGCGGCGTGGCGGCGCTGGCGGCGGTGTTCGTGCTGATCACCGGCGTCATCGGCGCGACCCTGGGGCCGGAGCTGCTGCGTCGTGTCGGCGTGCGCCATCCGGCGGCGCAGGGCATGGCGCTGGGCATCACCGCCCACGCCGTGGGGACGGCGCGGGCGTTGCAGGAAGGCGAGGAATGCGGCGCCTTCGCGGCGCTGGCGATGAGCCTGATGGGTGTGGCCACTGCGGTGCTGTTGCCGCTGGCCGTTGCGATGGTCGTGTGAGGTCGTGTCGATGAATCTGCCGCTGTTTCCGCTCAATACCGTGCTCTTCCCCGGCTGCGCGCTCGACCTGCAGCTGTTCGAGGCGCGCTACCTGGACATGATCGGCCGCTGCATGAAGCAGGGCACCGGTTTCGGCGTGGTCTGCATCCTCGAGGGCGATGAGGTGGGCGAGGCGGCGAGCCGTTTCGCCGGCACGGGGTGCGAGGCGGTCATCCGTGATTTCCAGCAACTGCCCAACAGCCTGCTGGGTATCCGCGTGGAAGGCGGGCGCCGCTTCAGGGTGACCCGCGCCGAAGTCCGGCCGGACCAGCTCACGGTCGCCGACGTCGAATGGCTGGACGAGGCCGAGGAGCGCCCGCTGCTGCCCGAGCACGCCGACCTCGCCGCGTTGCTCAACGCCCTGGCCGAGCACCCGCTGGTGCAGGGGCTGGGCATGGGCGGGCTGTCCAATGGGCAGCAGGAGCTGGCCAACCAGTTGGCCTACCTGCTGCCGTTTTCCCTCAAGGAGAAGCTGGAGCTGCTCACGCTGGGCGACCCCGAGCAGCGCCTGAGCCACCTGCAGGGGCTGCTGGACAAGCTGCAGGGCGACATGATCGCCTGAGCCGCCCGCCTCTCCTTTCCCGGGCTGAAGCCCGGGCTACCGGCTCCCGGTCACTTGTAGCGGTACATGGCCAGGGCTTCGGGCAGCGCCCAGGTGGCGATGGCGCCGAGCAGGGCGATGCAGGCCGGCAACACCAGCCACCAGACCCGCGCGCTCATCGCCGGCATCGGCTGGTCACGCTGCAGGATGGCCAGCCAGGCGGCGCAGATGCAGCCGGCCAGCAGGGCGCCGGCGAGGATGTCGGTGGGCCAGTGCACCCCCAGGTAGACCCGCGACAGGGCGATCGCCAGCGCCGGCAGGCACGCCAGCAGCAGCCAGGTCAGGCGCATGCGCGCGGGTTGCGAGCGCCCGGCCAGCACGCCCAGTACCAGGAAGAAGGCGAAGGCCGCCGAGCTGTGGCCGCTGGGGAAGCTGAAGGTGCTCAGTGGCTCGGCCAGCACCTCGGGGCGGGCGCGGGCGAAGAGTTGCTTGAGGCCGCCGTTGGCCAGTGCGGTGCACAGCAGGGTGGCGCCGGCGAACACCGCGTGGCGCCATTGCCGGGCCACTAGCAGAACGCCGGTGAGCAGTGCGCCGACGATCAGCTGGGTGCGGAAGTCGCCGAGGCGGGTGACCAGCACCATGAAACTGTCGAGGGTGTCGTTGCGCTGCTCCTGCACCAGCGCCATCAGGCCCTGGTCGAAGTCGTGCAGGTACGACCAGCCGAAGAACAGCCCCGCCAGCAGCACCAGGCTGAGGCCGGCGGCCAGGGGCGTCGCCCAGCGCTTCTCGCGCAGGCTGCCCTGCAGGATCAGCAGCAGCATCCCCAGCACCGCGACCACCACCACCCCGGCTTCTTTCCAGAAACCTTCCGGCAACGGCAGGCGGAAGGCGGCGCCGGTGGCCCAGCCGGGGAGCAGGTAGGCCACCGACCAGCCCGCCGCAGCGACCAGGCTCACCGCAATGAAGCGTGGCAGCGGCATGTCGAGCATGCCGGCGACCATGGGCAGCATCGGCCGCAGCGGGCCGATATAGCGGCCCACCAGCAGGCTGGCGACGCCGTAGCGGTTGAAGTAGTTCTCCGCGCCCGCCAGCCATTCCGGGTGGTGGCGCAGGCCCGGCAGGCGGCGGATGTTCTGGTGGAAGCGGCGGCCCAGCCCATAGGAGATGGCATCGCCCAGCAGGCCGCCGAAGTAGCCCAGCAGCAGCGTTTCCCAGAGCCCCAGCGCGCCGCTGCCGGCCAGGGCGGCCACGGCGAACAGCAGCACGGTGCCGGGCACGATGATCCCGGCGATGGCCAGGCATTCGACGCAGGCGATGATGAAGATGGCCAGGCCCAGCCATTGGGGATGGGCGCCGAGCCAGGTGGTGATGGCGTCGAGCCATTCGCTCATGGGGTCGTTCCTTCGATCAGGTGATAGTGCTGCCCTTCGACCTGCCCACGGCGCAAAGGGTTGCGTGTGCAGTGCCGTGCATAGCCGGCGTCAACGAAGCGGTAGGGCAGGTGCTCGTCGCGGCCGTGGGGAATGCCCAGGCGGGTGGTCTGGATGATCTGTGCGGGGCGCTCGCCAACGTCCTCGACGAACAGCCGCGCCAGGTCGAAGCGCTGTGCGTCCCACTCCTTGACGCGCAGGGCGAGCGCCTTGCACAGCAGGGTCTGGCCGGCGCAGAGGCGCTCCGGCGGGCGGGGGATACCGTTGGCGTCGGGGTTGTTGCGCTGCATGGCGAGCAGCGCCTCGGGGCCGCAGATCGCGTCCTGCCAGGGATGGGCGGACTTGATCAGCACGGCGTTGCCGGGGCCCTTGGCGCTGAAGTTCAGCGAGTCGCCGCCGCGTGCGTAGTACATATAGATGTGGCCGCCATCGAGGAACAGCGCCCGGCGCTTCTCGGTGTAGCCGAGGGAAGCGTGGCTGCCCTTCTCGGCGCAGTAATAGGCTTCCGTCTCGATGATGCGGGCCGACAGCCAGTGCCCGTCGACCCGGTGGCGGATCACCTTGCCGAGCAGTTCGCGGGCCAGCAGTTGGGCGTCACGATCGAAGAAGCCATCGCCCAGCGGGCGGGCGCCCGGCCAGGGCAAACTTAGGGTGGGAACGGTCGGCATGGGCTGTCTTGGGCGTCCTCGGCGGCTTAGGCTGGCGATTATACGTAAGCCTCGCCGGCCGGCAGCTGAACGGCTGGATGGGAAATACCAAGAAAAACAATAACGAGTCCTGCCATGTCCAGAGCCGCCCGGGCCGACAGCGCCCACATCACGCCCAGCGCCCACTACACCGGCTACGTCTGGTACCGCCACCACCTGGCCGATCCGGCGTTCGCCACTTCCTTCGGGCGCTGGGTGCATGGCTTGCTCAGCCCCATCACCTGGGGCGCGCGCGTGGGCTTCGGCCTGGACATCGAGAGTTTCCTGCTGCAACGCCATTTGCTGATCGACGCCCGCCTCGACGCGGCCATCGGCACCGGTACGCCGCAGGTGGTGGAGATCGCCTGCGGCCTGTCGCCCCGGGGGCGGCGCTTCTGCGAGCGTTACCCGGAGCTGCGCTACCTGGAGGCCGACCTGCCACCCATGGCCGCGCGCAAGCGCTTGCTGCTGCACAGCGAGGGCTGGCTCAACAGCCGCCATCAGGTGCGTGCGGTGGACATCCTCGCGGGTGAGGGTGGGCAGGGGCTGGAGGCGTTGTTCGCCGGGCTGGACCGGCAGCGACCGGTGGTGGTGATCACCGAGGGGCTGGTGAACTACTTCGAACTACCGGTGATCGAGGACTTCTGGCGGCGCCTGGCCGACCAGCTGCGCGCCTTTCCCGCCGCCACCTACCTCACCGACCTCTATCCCGACCTGCGCGAGCACCCGCGCTACCGCCAGCTGCGCTGGGGCGTGGACCTGGTGGGGCGCTTCACCCGCGGCAACTACCCGCTGCACTACCGCGACAGCGCCGCCATCATCGAGGGCTTCAACCGCTGCGGCTTCCCCCGGGTGCAGGTGCTGGACCCGCAGGTGGACGGCGCCAACCTGGGGTTGCGCATGGGGCGCTGGCCCACCCTGGTCCGCGTCGTCGAAGCCTCCATTTGAAACGCGACAAGTGGCAAGCCACAAGCCACAAGCCACAAGCCACAAGTGACAAGCCAGAAGCCAGAAGCCAGAAGCAGACTCCTGGCTTCCAGCTTCCAGCTTTCAGGCCGCTGCCGCCGCCATCTGCCAGGGCCCGACCTGGGCGGCGAGGGCGGTGCTGGCCTGGGCGTCGACATGGGTGAAGACCAGCGACAGCGTGTCGCCCTGGCGGCGCAGGGGCAGCAGCTCCAGCGCTGGCAGGTCGCCGGCGCGCAGGCTCCAGCCCCGGGTGGGGAGGGTGGCCGGCAGATTGCCGTGCAGCAGGCCGCCGAAGAAGCCCAGCTCGCTCACTTCCACGCTTAGCTCTCCCAGTTCCGGGTGGAACAGGTGGCCGTTGCGGTCGAGCGGCGCGAGCCGGGGTTCCTGGCGCTTTTCCAGGCTGCCGAGCATGCCGCGCGCGAGGCGGGCGGAGCCGGGGGCCAGTTGCGGCAGTGGGCGGCCCTCGAAGAAGGGCACGTAGAGGCGTGAGCAGGCGTCGCGGCGTTCGAACTGGGCCAGGTGATCGCCGTTCTCGATCAGTGCGCAGTCGGCGTCGGCGCAGGCGGCAGCGAACTGCGCGTGCTCCCAGGGTTGGGTGAAGTGGTCGTATTCGCCGGCCAGCACCAGGGTCGGGCAGGCCGGGTGCCGGGCGAAGCCGCCGAAGTCCAGCAGCCGCCGGCTGTTCTGCCGGTAGCGCTCCTGCTCCACCGGTGACAGGCGCTGCAACTGGCGCAGCATGGCCTTGCGGAAGCCCGGGGTGATGCCGGTGGCACCCAGGCGCAGCGGGTTGATCAGGCCGATCAGCACGCCCTGGGCGAAGGCCGCGAGGTTGCCTTCGGCGAGCATCAGCAGGCCTTCCTCCAGCAACGCGCGGGCGCCGTCGCGGCCGAAGGCGGTGATGCCGGCCAGCAGCAGGCGCTCGCAACGGTGCGGGTGGCGGCTGGCGAACAGCGCGGCCAGGGCCGAGCCGTAGGACAGGCCGATGGGCATCAGGGGGGGCAGGGCCAGCTCCTCGGCGAAGTCGGCGAAGTCGGCGATCAGGTCGGCGAGCTGCTCCAGCCCCAACTCGGGAGCCAGCTGCAGGTTGCCGCCCTGGCCGGGCAGGTCGAGGAGGATCACCGGGTGTTCGTCCAGCAGCTCCTCCACCTCGGCGGCGAAGGAGCGGAAGCTCTGGAACGCACCGCCGAGCATGAGCACGGGTGGGCGGGTGTCCTCGGGGTGGCGGGACCAGGCCTGGTAGTGCAGGCACCAGGGGCCGATGTGGAGCCTCTCGGGGGGCGAGGCGAGCAGGTCTGCGCTGTATCCGGTGCGATAGTGCATGGCGATCCTCCGGCGCTCGGGCGCCTTCTTGTTGTTCTCGCCGCGAGTCGGGGCGCGGTGGCACGAGCTCAAGGTAAACATCGGTGACGATTTTGTTTACCCAACCTTCGGGCGGCACAAGGCCAGTATTTTCCGCCGGGTGTCACCGTATCCCCTGCAAGCGCGGGCCCTGGCGGCTGCGGCGGTGCCGCGCCGGCACCGCGTGACGTGCTGTCTACCATCCGCCCGGCGCCGCTGGGCGTGGCGGGGCGCGCGGGCTATAATCGCCCACTTTTCCCAACTGCCAGACCGCCGAGACCATGACCGAGTCCGTTCTCGATTACATGACCCGCCTGGGCCGCGCCGCGCGCGCCGCCTCGCGCGTGGCCGCCCGTGCCAGCACCGCGCAGAAGAACCGCGCCCTGCTGGCCGCCGCCGATGCACTGGACGCCGCTCGCGCAGAGCTGTCCGCCGCCAACGAGCAGGACCTGGCCAATGGCCGGGCCAACGGCCTGGAGCCAGCCATGCTGGATCGCCTGGCGCTCACCCCGGCACGCATCGACGACATGATCGAGGGCCTGCGCCAGGTGGCCACCCTGCCGGACCCGATCGGCGAGATCCGCGACATGCGCTACCTGCCTTCGGGCATCCAGGTGGGCAAGATGCGCGTGCCGCTGGGCGTGATCGGCATCATCTACGAGTCGCGCCCGAACGTGACCATAGACGCCGCCAGCCTGTGCTTGAAGTCCGGTAACGCCACCATCCTGCGGGGCGGCTCGGAGGCCATCCATTCCAACCAGGCCATCGCCGCCTGCATCCAGAAGGGCCTGGCCGACGCCGGCCTGCCGGCCGAACTGGTGCAGGTGGTCGAGACCACCGACCGCGCCGCCGTGGGCGCGCTGATCAGCATGCCGGAGTTCGTCGACGTGATAGTCCCGCGCGGCGGCAAGGGCCTGATCGAACGCATCAGCCGCGAGGCCAAGGTGCCGGTGATCAAGCACCTGGACGGTATCTGCCATGTCTACATCGACATCGCCGCCGACCTGGACAAGGCGATCCGCGTCGCCGACAACGCCAAGACCCAGCGCTACGCACCCTGCAACACCATGGAGACGCTGCTGGTGCATGCCGGCATCGCCGAGCGCGTGCTGCCGCCGCTGGCCGCCATCTACCGCGACAAGCAGGTGGAGCTGCGTGGCGATGCCGCCACCCGCGCGCTGCTGGGCGGCGACGTGCTGGAGGCGACCGAGGAAGACTGGCGCACCGAGTACAACGCGCCGATCCTGTCGATCCGCATCGTCGCGGGCCTGGATGAGGCGATCGAGCACATCAACGCCTACGGCTCGCAGCACACCGACGCGATCATCACCGAGAACTTCAGCGACGCCCGCCGTTTCCTCACCGAGGTGGATTCCGCCTCGGTGATGGTCAATGCCTCGACGCGCTTCGCCGATGGCTTCGAGTACGGCCTGGGCGCGGAGATCGGCATCTCCACCGACAAGCTGCACGCCCGCGGGCCGGTCGGCCTGGAGGGCCTGACCAGCGAGAAATACGTGGTCTTCGGCGACGGTCACGTGCGCACCTGATGGGCAAACGCATCGGTCTGTTCGGCGGTACCTTCGATCCTGTGCACATCGGCCACTTGCGTGGTGCGCTGGAGGTCGCCGAGCTGATGGGGTTCGACGAGTTGCGCCTGATCCCCAGCGCCAGGCCGCCGCACCGCGAGACGCCGCAGGTGTCCGCGGCCGATCGCCTGGAAATGGTCCAGCGCGCGGTGGCGGACCTGCCGCCGCTGGTGGTGGACGATCGTGAGCTCAAGCGCGACCGGCCGTCCTGGACCATCGACACCCTGGAGTCGCTGCACGCCGAACTCGGCGCCGACGACTCGCTGTACCTGCTGCTGGGCTGGGATGCCTTCTGCGGCCTGCCGGGCTGGCACCGTTGGGAGGAGCTGCTGGAGCACTGCCACATCCTGGTGCTGCAACGGCCGGACGCCGACAGTGAACCACCGGAAGCCCTGCGCGACCTGCTGGCGGCGCGCAGCATCGCCGATCCCCTGGCCCTGGCCGGGCGGGGCGGACAGATTTCCTTTGTATGGCAGGCGCCGCTGGCGGTTTCCGCCACGCAGATCCGCCAGCTGCTGGCCACCGGGCGCTCGGTACGCTTCCTCGTACCCGACGCGGTGCTGGCCTATATCCATGAGCACGGCCTGTACCGTGCGACGAACTGATTGATCGAGGTAGAAGAACCGATGCAAAACGAAGAACTGGTCAAGGTCGCCATCGCGGCCCTGGAAGACATGAAGGCCCAGGACATCACCACCATCGATGTGCGCGGCAAGACCAGCGTCACCGACTTCATGGTGATCGCCAGCGGCACCTCCAGCCGCCACGTCAAGTCGATCGCCGACAACGTGCTGGAGAAGGTCAAGGAACAGGGCCAGCGCCCGCTGGGCAGCGAAGGCCTGGACAGCGGCGAGTGGGCCCTGCTGGACCTGGGCGATGTGGTCGTGCACGTGATGCAGGTCGCCACCCGCCAGTTCTACGACCTCGAGCGCCTGTGGCAGGGTGCCGAGCAGAGCCGCGCCCAGCATCCCCAGGAATAACGGAGCACCGCCTTGCGTCTGCGTCTGATCGCCGTCGGCTCGCGCATGCCCCGCTGGGTGGAGGAGGGCTGGCACGAGTACGCCAAGCGCCTGCCTGCCGAGCTTTCCCTGGAGCTGGTGGAGATACCCCTGACCACGCGCGGCAAGAATGCCGACGTGGCACGGATGATCCGCCAGGAAGGGGAGGCGATGCTGGCCAAGGTGCAGCCCGGGGAACGCATCGTCACCCTGGAAGTCGAAGGCCGCGCCTGGAGCACCGAGCAACTGGCAGTGGAACTGGACCGCTGGCGCCTCGACGCGCGCACCGTGAACCTCATGGTCGGCGGCCCGGAAGGGCTGGCACCGGAGGTCTGCGCGCGCAGCGAACAGCGCTGGTCGCTGTCGCCGCTGACCCTGCCGCACCCGCTGGTGCGGATCCTGGTGGGCGAACAGATCTATCGAGCCTGGACCGTGCTGTCCGGCCACCCCTATCACAAGTAAGCCGTACCGATGCCGCAGCCGATCCGCCTGAAAGACCACGAGAAGGATGCCCGCCTGGTGCGTCGTCGCGTCGTCGTCGGCGCGGTGCTGGTGCTGTTGCTGACCTGCGTGCTGATCGCCCGCCTCTATTACCTGCAGGTGATCCAGTACGAGTACCACTCGACGCTTTCCGAGAACAACCGCGTCCACGTCCAGCCGATCCCGCCGACCCGTGGCCTGATCTACGACCGCAACGGGCTGATCATCGCCGACAACCGCCCGAGCTTCAGCCTGACGGTGACCCGTGAGCGCGCCGGCGACTGGGAGCAGACGCTGGATGTGATAGTCGAGGCGCTGCAGTTGACGCCGGATGACCGCGCGCTGTTCGAAAAGCGCATGAAGCAGGGGCGCCGCCCGTTCGAGCCGGTGCCCATCCTCTTCGAGCTGTCGGAGGAGCAGATCGCCCGCGTGGCGGTGAACCAGTTCCGCCTGCCGGGCGTGGAGGTGGTCGCGCAACTGGTGCGCCACTACCCGCAGGGTGCGCACTTCGCCCATTCGGTGGGCTACGTCGGGCGCATCAACGAGAAGGAGCTCAAGGAGCTCGACCCGATCAACTACAGCGGCACCCACCACATCGGCAAGACCGGCATCGAGCGCTTCTACGAGGACACGCTGCATGGCGAGGTGGGTTACGAGGAAGTCGAGACCAACGCCCGTGGCCGTGTGCTGCGGGTACTCAAGCGCACCGATCCGAAGCCGGGCAAGGACCTGGTGCTGACCATCGATACGCGCCTGCAGGAGGCGGCGGAAGCGGCCCTTGGCGGGCGTCGGGGCGCCATCGTGGCCATCGAGCCGTCCAGCGGCGATGTGCTGGCGATGGTCAGCCAGCCGAGCTTCGATCCCAACCCCTTCGTCACCGGCATCAGCTTCAAGCAGTACGCCGAGCTGCGCGACTCCATCGACCGGCCGCTGTACAACCGCGTGCTGCGCGGGCTCTATCCGCCGGGGTCGACGGTCAAGCCGATGGTGGCGGTCTCCGGGCTGGAGGCCGGCGTGGTCACCCCCGAGTCGCGGGTGTTCGACCCGGGCTTCTACCAACTGCCCAACTACGATCACAAGTACCGCAACTGGAACCGCACCGGTGATGGCTGGGTGAGCCTGGAGACCGCGATCATGCGGTCCAACGACACCTACTTCTACGACCTTGCCCACAAGATGGGCATCGACCGCCTGCATGCTTCCATGAGCCGCTTCGGCTTCGGCCAGAAGGTGGCCCTGGACATGTTCGAGGAGACCACCGGGCTGATGCCGTCGCGCGACTGGAAGCGCGCCCGCTACCGCCAGGCCTGGTACCCGGGCGAGACGCTGATCCTCGGCATCGGCCAGGGCTACATGCAGGCCACGCCGCTGCAACTCGCCCAGGCCACCGCGCTGATGGCGAGCCGGGGCAAGTGGATCCGCCCGCACCTGGCCAAGACCATCGAGGGCAAGGCTCCTGAAGATCCGAACCCGATGCCGGACATCACCCTGCGCGACCCGAAGTTCTGGGACTACGCGCGCTCCGGCATGGAGCAGGTGATGCACGGCGCGCGGGGCACCGCTCGCAAGGTCGGCGATACCTCGGTCTACCGCATCGCCGGCAAGTCCGGTACCGCGCAGGTGGTGGCGATCAAGCAGGGCGAGAAGTACGACCGCTCGAAGGTCCAGGAACGCCACCGCGACCACGCGCTGTTCATCGGCTTCGCCCCGGCCGACAACCCGAAGATCGCCGTCGCGGTGATGGTGGAGAACGGTGAATCCGGCTCCGGTGTCGCCGCGCCCGTGGTCAAGCAGGTGATGGACGCCTGGCTGCTGGGCCCCGATGGGCAGCTCAAGCCCGAGTTCCAGTCGCCGCAGGCGCCCCTGACCGCCGAGAAGAGCCCGAGCCGATGAACAGCAACTTCGACCGCACCCTGTCCAACGAGGACGTGATGCGCCGCCGCGCCAGCCTGCTGCAGCGCCTGCACATCGATGGCCAGTTGCTGCTGCTCCTGCTGGTACTGGCCGCCGGCAGCCTGTTCGTCCTCTATTCGGCCAGTGGCAAGCACTGGGACCTGCTGATGAAGCAGGCGTCGTCCTTCGGCCTGGGGCTGGTGGCGATGGTGGTGATCGCCCAGTTCGAACCGCGCTTCCTCGCCCGCTGGGTGCCCCTGGGCTACGTCGGCGGCGTGGCGCTGCTGATCGTGGTCGACATCATGGGCCACAACGCCATGGGCGCCACCCGCTGGATCAATATCCCCGGGGTGATCCGCTTCCAGCCCGCGGAGTTCATGAAGATCCTCATGCCGGCGACCATCGCCTGGTACCTGTCCAAGCGAACGCTGCCCCCCAAGCTCAAGCATGTGGTGGTGAGCCTGGCGCTGATCGTGGTGCCCTTCATCCTGGTGGTGCGCCAGCCGGACCTCGGCACCGCGCTGCTGATCCTCGCCTCGGGGGCGTTCGTGCTGTTCATGGCCGGGCTGCAGTGGCGCTGGATACTCGGCGCGGTCACGGCGGTGGTGCCGATCGCGGTGGGGATGTGGTTCTTCGTCATGCACGACTACCAGAAGCAGCGCGTGCTGACCTTCCTCGACCCGGAAAGCGACCCGCTGGGCACCGGCTGGAACATCATCCAGTCGAAGGCGGCGATCGGCTCGGGCGGGGTATTCGGCAAGGGCTGGCTGCTGGGCACCCAGTCGCACCTGGATTTTTTGCCCGAAAGCCACACGGACTTTATCATTGCCGTCCTCGGCGAAGAGTTCGGCCTGGTCGGCGTGTGCATCCTGCTGCTGGTCTACATGCTGCTGATCGGTCGCGGCCTGGTCATCACCGCCCAGGCACAGACCCTGTTCGGCAAGTTGCTGGCGGGCAGCCTGACCATGACCTTCTTCGTCTACGTGTTCGTCAACATCGGCATGGTCAGTGGCCTGCTGCCGGTGGTGGGAGTGCCCCTTCCCTTCATTAGCTACGGCGGAACTTCGCTGGTTACGCTGCTGTCAGGGTTTGGGGTTTTGATGGCCATCCATACCCATCGCAAGTGGATCGCCCAGGTTTGATACGAGTGAATAATTTGAAAAGACTGCGCAGCTGGATGGTGCGGGGGACCCTGGGTCTCGGCGGCGTGCTGGGAGCCGCCGCGCCGGCCCTGGCGGGGGACTACGAAGGCAGCCCGCAGGTCGCCGAGTTCGTTGCGGAGATGACCCGCGACTACGGCTTCGCCGGGGAGCAGCTGGTCAGCCTGTTCCGCGAGGTGGAACGCAAGCAGGCGATCCTCGACGCGATTTCGCGGCCGGCCGAACGGGTCAAGCCGTGGAAGGAATACCGCCCGATCTTCATCACCGATGCGCGCATCCAGAAAGGCGTGGCGTTCTGGAACCAGCACGCCGACGCCCTGGCCCGTGCCGAGAAAGAGTACGGCGTGCCGGCCCAGGTGATAGTCGCCATCATCGGCGTCGAGACGTTCTATGGCGGCAACACCGGCAGCTACCGGGTGATCGATGCCCTGTCGACCCTGGGCTTCGACTACCCGCCACGTGCCGAATTCTTCCGCAAGCAGTTGAAGGAGTTCCTCCTGCTGGCACGCGAGGAGCAGGTCGACCCGCTCACCCTGAAGGGCTCCTACGCCGGCGCCATGGGGCTGCCGCAGTTCATGCCCAGCAGCTTCCGCGCCTATGCGGTGGACTTCGACGGCGACGGCCACATCGATATCTGGACCAACCCGGTGGACGCCATCGGCAGCGTCGCCAGCTACTTCAAGCGTCATGGCTGGGTGGCCGGCGAGCCGGTGGTCAGCCGCGCCCAGGTACGTGGCGAGAATGCCGAGCAGGGCCTCACCGAAGGCCTGGACCCGGTGAAGAATGTCGGCGAACTGCGTGCCCTGGGCTGGGCAAGCGGGGATGCCTTGCGCGATGATCTCGCCGTCACGGCCTTCAGGCTGGATGGTGCGGACGGCATGGAGTACTGGATGGGCCTGCCCAACTTCTACGTGATCACCCGCTACAATCGCAGCGTGATGTATTCCATGGCGGTGCATCAGCTTTCAGAATCCTTGGTCAATGCGCGGGGCGGGCGTTAACACATGCGGCAGATGCCGATCAGATTCGCTGCTTACGGTGCCCTGGTGCTGCTGCTTGCCAGCTGCTCCAGCAGCCGTTCCCCGCAGCCGGTACAACAAGGCGGGCCGATCTCCGGTCCTGGCGACTACTCGCGTCCGCACAAGGACGGCGCGCCCTGGTGGGACGTCGACGTCTCGCGGATCCCCGACGCGGTGCCGATGCCGCACTACGGCTCGATCAAGGCCAACCCCTATACGGTGCTGGGCAAGACCTACTACCCGATGAGCGATGCGCGCCGCTACCAGGCCACCGGCACCGCCTCCTGGTACGGCACCAAGTTCCACGGGCAGGCCACCGCCAACGGCGAGGCCTACGACCTCTACGGCATGACCGCCGCGCACAAGACCCTGCCGCTGCCGAGCTACGTCAAGGTGACCAACCTGGACAACGGCCGCACGGTGATCCTGCGCGTGAACGACCGTGGCCCGTTCTACTCCGACCGCATCATCGACCTGTCCTTCGCCGCCGCGAAGAAGCTCGGCTACGCCGAGACCGGCACCGCGCGGGTCAAGGTCGAGGGCATCGACCCCAACGAGTGGTGGGCCGCCCAGGGCCGCCCGGTGCCGATGGTGCTGGCGCAGCCGCAGCAGGTGGCCAAGCCCCAGCCGGCGCCCGCGCCCGTGCAGGTCGCCAGCGCCCCGGTCGAGCAGTACACCCCGCCGCCCGCGCAGCACGCGGCCGCCGTGCTGCCCGTGCAGATCGACGCAAAAAAAAACGGTTCACTCGGAGCCTCTGGCCTGTATCTCCAGGTGGGCGCCTTCGCCAATCCGGACGCTGCGGAGCTCCTCAAGGACAAGCTGAGCGGGATGGTGAGTGCCCCGGTATTCATCAGCTCGGTCGTGCGCAATCAGCAGATCCTGCACCGGGTTCGCCTGGGGCCGATCGACACGCAGGGTGAAGCGCAGCAATTGCAGGACAGCGTTCGCCTGGCCAACCTCGGCCAGCCGACCCTGGTGAAGCCGGACTGACGGCTTCGTTCTTAGCCCGCGAGGGCCTGTTAGACCATTAGCAACTTCAGAGAGACGGATGAACATCATCAGCTTTGCGAAACGCCTTCTACTGCCAGCAGTCCTGATCATCGCCTCGCCGGTCGCCCTGGCCGCCGAGCAGATCGTCCCGTCGCCGCCGCAACTGGCTGCCAAGGCCTATGTGCTGATGGATGCCGCCAGTGGCCAGGTCCTGGTCGAGAACAATGGTGACGAGCGCCTGCCGCCCGCGAGCCTGACCAAGCTGATGACCGCGTACATCGCCACCCTGGAGATCCGCAAGGGCCAGATCGGCGAGAACGACCCGGTGACCATCAGCGAGCACGCCTGGCGCACCGGCGGTTCGCGCATGTTCGTCCAGGTCAACACCCAGGTGTCCCTGAGCGACCTGCTGCACGGCATCATCATCCAGTCCGGCAACGATGCCAGCGTCGCCGTGGCCGAGCACATCGCCGGCAGCGAAGATGCCTTCGCCGACATGATGAACACCACTGCCGAGAAGCTCGGCATGACCGGCAGCCACTTCATGAACGCCACCGGCCTGCCCAACCCGGAGCACTACTCCACCGCGCACGACATGGCCCGCCTGGCCCGCGCGATCATCTACGAGGACCCGGCGCACTACGCCATCTACTCGCAGAAGGAGTTCTTCTGGAACAACATCAAGCAGCCCAACCGCAACCTGCTGCTGTGGCGCGACAAGACCGTCGACGGCCTGAAGACCGGTCACACCGAGGAAGCCGGCTTCTGCCTGGTGGCCTCCGCCGTGCGTGACAACCAGCGTCTGATCGCCGTGGTGTTCGGCACCAACAGCGAGCAGGCCCGTGCCGCCGAGACCCAGAAGCTGCTGACCTACGGTTTCCGTTTCTTCGAGACCAAGACCTTCTACCAGAAGGGCGCCGAGCTGGCCAAAGCCCAGGTCTGGAAGGGCGCGTCCCGCGAAGTGAAGGCCGGCCTGGCCAGCGACCTGACCATGACCCTGCCCAAGGGCCAGCTGCAGAAGCTGCAGGCGGCCATGACCCTGTCCCCGCAGCTGGTCGCGCCCATCAAGCAGGGCGATGTGATCGGCAAGGTCGAGGTCAAGCTGGACGACAAGGTGGTGCACAGCGCCGACCTGGTCGCCCTGGAGGCCGTCGAAGAAGGTGGCTTCTTCCGCCGCCTGTGGGATAGCATCCGCCTGTTCTTCTTCGGCCTGTTCAACTGAGCCGAGCCGTACCAACCGACCTACTGAGCCGACGCCCCGCACCCCACCCGGGTGGCGGGGCGTCCGCATCGCGGGCCACGAGTCCGCCGCCGCCATGACCGACGAAACCGACGTACAAGCCCCGAAAATCGAATTCCCCTGCGAGCGCTACCCGATCAAGGTGATCGGCGATGCCGGCGAGGGCTTCTCCGACCTGGTCGTCGAGATCATCCAGCGCCATGCGCCGGACCTCGACGTCACCACCCTGGTGGCACGCGACAGCCGCAACGGCCGCTTCCTCTCCGTGCAGGTACTGATCACCGCCACCAGCGTCGACCAGTTGCAGGCGATTCACGTCGACCTGCGTGCTACCGGCCGCGTGCACATGGTGCTCTAGTGGCGCCCGAGCTCATCGTCCGTCACCTGGGGTTGGCCGAATACCTGCCGACCCTGGAGGCGATGCGCCGGCTCACCGCCGAGCGCGACGACAGCACCCCCGATGAAATCTGGCTGCTGCAGCACCCCCGGGTATTCACCCAGGGGCAGGCCGGCAAGGCCGAGCACCTGCTGGCGCCGGGTGACATCCCGGTGGTGCAGGTCGATCGTGGCGGCCAGGTGACCTACCACGGCCCCGGCCAGCTGGTGGGCTACCTGATGCTCGACCTGCGCCGCCTGGGCCTGGGTGTGCGTGAGCTGGTAACCACCATGGAGCAGAGCCTGGTCGATGTGCTGGCCGGTTATGGCATCGAGGCCGCGCCCAAGGCGGATGCCCCCGGCGTCTATGTCGCGGGCGACAAGATCGCCTCGCTGGGGCTGCGGGTCAGCCGCGGCTGCTCCTTCCATGGCCTGGCACTCAACGTGGACATGGACATGTCGCCCTTCCAGCGCATCAATCCCTGCGGCTACGCTGGGCTGAAGATGGTGCAGCTCCGTGAGCTGCTCGATTCGCCGCCGTCGTTCGACGAGGTGGCGCAGCGGCTGGAGCGCGTCCTGCGCGACCGGCTCTACCCGCGCTAGGCAGATACGAAAAAGGCGCCCGGTGGGCGCCTTTTTTCGAAGTCCTGATTTCCCTTCATCGCACTCCACCCCGGTTTCCCGGGGCGGCCTTGCCGTGGCCGTTCAACCCAGGTTGAGGGCGGGAATGAGGCTGGTGTCCTGGGGCTGGCCCGGCACCGGGACCGGCGCGGCGAGGCCCAGGTTGTTCTTCTCGAACACGCGGTCGGCGCGGTAGCTGGAACGTACCAGCGGGCCGGCGGCGACTTCCATGAAGCCCTTCTCCAGGCCGATGTCGCGGAAACGGTTGAACTCCTCGGGGCTGACCCAGCGCTGGACCTTGAGGTGGTTGCGGGTCGGTTGCAGGTACTGGCCGAGGGTGAGGATGTCGACGCCGATGGCGCGCAGGTCGTCCATGGCCTCGATGACTTCCTCGTCGGTCTCGCCCAGGCCGAGCATCAGGCTGGTCTTGGTCAGCACGGACGGGCGGTGGCGCTTGGCGTGCGCCAGGGCGTTCAGGGTCTTCTCGTAGCCGGCGCGGGGGTCGCGTACCTCATGGGTCAGGCGCTTGACCGTCTCGACGTTCTGCGCAAACACCTCGAGGCCCGAGTCGACCACGCGCTCGATGGCCTGGAGGTCGCCGTCGAAATCGGGCGTCAGGGCCTCCACCACCACATTGGGGGTACGTTCCTTGATGGCGCGCACGCAGGCCGCGTAGTGGCTGGCGCCCCCGTCGTCCAGGTCGTCGCGGTCCACCGAGGTCAGCACGATGTAGCGCAGCGCCATCAGCTCGACGGACTTGGCGGTGTTCTGCGGCTCTTCCTGGTCCAGCCAGCCATTGGGGTTGCCGGTGTCCACGGCGCAGAAGCGGCAGGCGCGGGTGCACACCGAGCCCATCAACATGATGGTGGCGGTGCCGTTGGACCAGCACTCGCCCATGTTCGGGCAATGGGATTCCTGGCACACGGTGCTCAGGCGGTGCTCGCCGACGTTGCGCTTGACCGCCTCGAAACGGCTGCCGCCGGGAGCCTTCACCCGCAGCCAGCTGGGCTTGGGTTCGAATACCTGGGGTTCGGCCGAGGCGCGGCGCTTCTGGCCATCCTTGATCGCCGTGATGCCCTGGGCATTACGGAACTTCTCGCCACTGGCGACGGGTTTGGACGGGGCTGAATCGGACATCGGAACTGGCTCCGCTAGAGGCTCAGTTGGCTGCCACGGGGGCAAAAAAGGGGTGGCGCAGTGTAACACAGCGGCCGGTCTCGGCTGGAGCGAAATGACCGGATGGTCAACTGCCCGCCTGTACGGTCTGCGGGGCTCCCGGCCGGGGCCGGGCGGCCCGTTGCGCCGTTCAGGCGGGGCGCTTCAGCGCGCGCTGCGCAACTGCTCGAGCAACTGCTGGTTGGGATAGCCGTCGGCCGGCCAGCCGAGCTGCTGCTGGTAGCCACGGATTGCCTTGCGGGTGTTGGCACCGATGATGCCGTCGGCGGCACCGGGGTTGTAGCCGCCGCTGGCCAGGGCCTCCTGCAGTTCGATGCGCTCGGTGCGGCTCAGGGGTTTGTCGCCCTTGGGCCAGGTACCGGCGATCAGCCCCTGGCCGTCGAAACGCTGGGACAGCAGGCCGATGGCCAGGGCATAGGAAGACGAGTTGTTGTACTTGAGGATGGCGCGGAAGTTGTCCAGTACCAGGAAGGCCGGGCCACGGTAGCCGGCGGGCAGCAGCAGGTAGCCGCGCTCCTGGGCCAGGTGCGCGGGCAGCGGTACGCGTACGCCCAGCGCCTGCCACTCGGCCACGGTCTTGCGGGTGTCGGTGTCGGCCTGGGCATAGTCGAAGCCGGCTGGCAGCTTCACCTCGGCGCCCCAGGGCTTGCCCTTCTGCCAGCCCGAGGCCTGCAGGTAGTGGGCGGTGGAGGCCAGGGCGTCGGCGGTGGAGTTCCAGATGTCGCGGCGGCCGTCGCCGTCGAAGTCCACCGCATGGGTGTTGTAGGTGGTGGGGATGAACTGGGTCTGGCCCATGGCGCCGGCCCAGGAGCCACGCATGCCGGCAGGCTTGATGTCGCCGTGCTGGATGATCTCCAGGGCGGCGATCAGCTGGGCGTGGGCGAAGGCCGGGCGGCGGCCTTCGTAGGCCAGGGTGGCGAGGGAGCGGATCACCGACTTGTCGCCCATGAACTGGCCGAAGCTGCTTTCCATGCCCCAGACGGCCACCAGGGTCTGGCGGTCGACGGCGTAGCGCTGCTCGATGGCGTCGAGTATCCGCGCGTGTTCCGCCAGCAGGGCCTGGCCCTTGCGGACGCGGTATGGCGACATGGCCCCTTCGAGGTATTCCCAGACCGGCCGGGTGAATTCGGGCTGGCTCTGGTCGGCGCTGACCACGGCGGGGTCCGGTTCTACGCCCTGGAAGGCCTGGTCGAAAATGGTGGCGCGGATGCCGGCGGCCAGTGCTTCCTGGCGGAAGCGGGCGCGCCATTGCTCGAAGGTCTCCTCGGGCAGCACTTCGGGTGCGACCGGCGGCTGGGCGGGAGAGGCTTGGGCGGCGGATTGCGCCGGGGCAGCGGCCAGGGGAGCGGAGCTATTCGGGGTATCGGCGCAGGCGCTGAGGACTGCGAGGGTGGTGGCCACTGCCAGGCTGCGGAGAATCAGGCCGGGTACGGGGGCGAGGAGCATGGGGCGGTCTCGACAGCTGCAAAAACAAGCCGCGACCTTAACACGGATGACCCTTTTCAGGCGGCCAGAAGCGAAGAAGCCTCCCAGTTACGGGAGGCTTCGCGGCGGTAGCTGCCTTTGCCTTTCAGTGGCTGTTCCTGGCGGCTGCGGAACAGGGGCTGGGCGACGATGCTCTTCGCCTTGTTGGGTTTCTTGCGTTGCTTGGCCATGGCCGACTCTCCACTGGGCGCCTGCGGGGTTGCAGGCGCGCGCATCTTGCTCCCGCGTGCGGGCGATGTCCAGTGTCAGGCGGCGGGGATGGGCAGGCGCTGGCCGGCGAGGCTGAGCGCGAGGTGTGCGAGGCCGATCCAGGGGTCGCCGGGGGCCTGGCCCTTGATCTGCGCGTCGATGCGCTGGGCATCGCTGAGCAGTTGGTTCCAGCGCGAGGCAGGGTGGCGTTGCAGGGCACGGCTGACCAGGGGGCGGCGCTTGTCCCACACCGGCGGGCGGGCGGAGGCGAAGGCTTTCTCCAGCGGCACGCCCTGGGCGTACTGCTGGGCGATGCCGGCCAGCTGGCGCAGTTCTCGGGCCAGGGCCCAGAGGATCACCGGGGTTTCCACGCCTTCGCCGCGCAGGCCTTCGAGGGTGCGCAGGGTGTGCGCGGCCTCGCCGTTGAGCGCGGCGTCGATCAGGCCGAAGACGTCGAAGCGGGCACTGTCGGCCACTGCGGCCTGCACGGTGGCGGCGTCGATCTGGCCGCCTTCGGCGAGCAGCTTGAGCTTCTCGATCTCCTGGGCGGCGGCCAGCAGGTTGCCTTCGACCCGGGCAGCGATCAGGTCGACCGCCTCCTGGTTGGCGGCGAGGCCGGCCTGGGACAGGCGCTGGCGTATCCATTGCGGCAACTGGTGGGCGTCCACCGGCCAGATCTGCAGGAACTGGGCGTTGGGGCCGTCGATCAGGGCCTTGGCCCATTTGGTCTTCTGGGTGCTGCCGTCCAGCTTGGGCAGGCTCACCAGCAGCAGGGTGTCTTCCGGCGGGCGCGAGAGGTACTCGAGCAGGGCGGCGGCGCCCTTGTCCCCGGGCTTGCCATTGGGGATGCGCAATTCGATCAGGCGCTTGTCGGCGAACAGCGAGAGGCTGGCCCCGGCTTCATGCAGCTGCCCCCAGTCGAAGCTGGCCTCGACGTTGAAGACCTGGCGCTCGTTGAAATCGCGCTCGCGGCAGGCCGTGCGGATGGCGTCGCAGGCTTCCTGGCACAGCAGCGGCTCGTCGCCGCTGACGATGTAGACAGGCGCGAGGGTGCCTTGCAGGTGCTTGCTGAGTTGGGCGGCGTTGAGCTTCATGGGCAGGGGAAATGACCGGGGCCGCAATAGCGGCCCCGTGCACCTTACTGGACGGGCAGTTGCAGCGGGGATTGCTGCGGCTTGGCTTCTTCGGCGCGACGCTCGGCTTCCAGGGCGTCGGCTTCGGCCTTGGCCTTGGCTTCGGCTTCGGTCTGCAGCTGATCCAGGCGCTCGGGCGTGATCAGTTGCAGGCGCATGGCCAGTTGCTGAACCAGCTCGCGGCGCATTTCCTCGCGCAGCTGGCTGGACTCCTGGTCGGAGCCGATCAGGTTGTTGCTGTCGTGGGTGTAGTAGCGCTGCACGTCCATGCGGTCGCTGAGCAGCAGCAGGTCCTTGTTGCCACGGATCTCGTAGTCGAGGGTGACGTTCAGCTCGTACTCGGCGCTGCGCGCGGAGCCGGTGTAGGTGGCGGTGCGCTGGTCTTCCTTCTCGCGGGTGAGGACCAGGGTGTAGGGCGCGCCGGCGTGGACGTTGACGTCGCTGTTCTCCAGCAGCTCGCGGACCTGCTTGACGGTCTCGCCGTAGCTGTTGCGGCCGGTGACGTCGATTTCCTTCAGGGCGAACCGGGTGTCGCCGGTGCCGCGCAGTTGAAAGCCGCAGGCGCTGAGCATCACGGCCAGACCCACGACCAGCAGATTCCGTTTCTTCATTTCTGTTTTCCCCTTGGCGAACGTACCGGGGCCGCGCTCCACACGCGGCCCCGGGCTCAATCAGTTGGCGACGATGTTGACCAGCTTGCCGGGCACCACGATGACCTTGCGGATGGTCAGGCCTTCGGTGAAGCGCAGCACGTTCTCGTTCTCCCGCGCGCTGGCCTCGACGGCTTCGCGGCTGGCGTCGGCCGGTACGTCGATGTGCCCGCGCAGCTTGCCGTTGACCTGTACCACCAGTTGCAGGCTGTCCTGCACCAGGGCGTCGGCATCGACCTTGGGCCAGTTGGCGTCGATCACCGGGTCGGCATGGCCGAGCTCGCGCCACAGTTCGTGGCTGATGTGCGGGGTGATGGGCGCCAGCAGCAGGGCCACGGTCTCCAGGCCTTCGTGCAGCAGGGCGCGGTCCTGGTCGGTGTCCTGGGCGGCTTTCTCGAGCACGTTCATCAGCGTCATCACGGCGGCGATGGCGGTGTTGAACTTGTGGTGCTGGCCGACATCCTGGCTGGCCTGCTTGATGGCCAGGTGGATGGCGCGGCGCACCTCTTTCTGGGCGTCGTTCAGGCTGGCCTTGTCCAGGCTGCCCGGCAGGCCGGCGTTGACGTGGGCCTGGCCCAGGCGCCAGACGCGGCGCAGGAAGCGGCTGGCCCCTTCGACGCCGGAGTCGGACCATTCCAGGCTCATGTCCGGCGGCGAGGCGAACATCATGAACAGGCGGCAGGTGTCGGCGCCGTAGGCGTCGATCATGGCCTGCGGGTCCACGCCATTGTTCTTCGACTTGGACATCTTCTCGGTGCCGCCGATTTCCACCGGCTGGCCGTCGCTCTTCAGGCGTGCACCGATGACCTTGGCCTTGGCGTCGCGCTCGACCTCGACATCGGCCGGGTTGAACCAGTCCTTGCCGCCGTTGGCGGTGGTGCGGTAGTAGGTCTCGGCGACCACCATGCCCTGGGTCAGCAGGTTCTTGAACGGCTCGTCGGAGCTGACCAGGCCTTCGTCACGCATCAGCTTGTGGAAGAAGCGCGCGTAGAGCAGGTGCAGGATGGCGTGCTCGATGCCGCCGATGTACTGGTCCACCGGCAGCCAGTGGTTGGCGGCGGCGGGGTCGACCATGCCCTTGTCGTAGGTGGGCGAGGCGTAGCGGGCGAAGTACCAGGAGCTCTCCACGAAGGTGTCCATGGTGTCGGTTTCGCGCTTGGCCGCGGCGCCGCATTTCGGGCAGCTGCATTCGTAGAACTCGGGCATCTTGGCCAGCGGCGAACCGGCGCCGTCCGGCACCACGTCTTCGGGCAGCACGACGGGCAGCTGGTCCTCGGGGACCGGTACGTCGCCGCAGCTCGGGCAGTGGATGATCGGGATCGGGCAGCCCCAGTAGCGCTGGCGGCTGATGCCCCAGTCGCGCAGGCGGAACTGGGTGCGGGCCTGGCCGAGGGATTTCTTCTGCAGGGCCACTTCGATGGCATCGAAGGCACCGGGGAAGTCCAGGCCGTCGAATTCGCCGGAGTTGATCAACTGGCCATGCTCGCCATAGGCGGGCTGCCAGGGGGCGGGGGTTTCGTCGCCGGCGCTGGTGCGCACCACCGGCTTGACCGGCAGGCCGTACTTGGCGGCGAACTCGAAGTCGCGCTCGTCATGGGCGGGCACGGCCATCACGGCGCCTTCGCCGTAGTTCATCAGTACGTAGTTGGCGACCCACACCGGCAGCTTCTCGCCGGTCAGCGGGTGCTCGACGAACAGCGTCGTCGGCAGGCCCTTCTTTTCCTGGGTGGCAATGTCGGCTTCGGCGACGCCGCCGCGCTTGCACTCGTCGATGAAGGCCTGCAGTTCGGCGGCCTTGTCGGCCGGCAGCTTCTGCAGGGCGATCGCCGCCAGCGGGTGCTCGGCGGCCACGGCCACGTAGGTCGCGCCCATCAGGGTGTCCGGACGGGTGGTGAAGACCTTCATCGCCCCGGCCTGGCCGATGCTGGCTGCATCGTAGGGGAAGCTGACTTCCATGCCGCGGGACTTGCCGATCCAGTTGCGCTGCATGGTCTTGACCTGCTCGGGCCAGCCCGGCAGGTCGTCGAGGCTGGAGAGCAGCTCATCGGCGTAGGCGGTGATCTTGAAGTAGTACATCGGGATTTCGCGCTTCTCGATCAGCGCGCCCGAACGCCAGCCACGGCCGTCGATGACCTGCTCGTTGGCCAGTACGGTCTGGTCCACCGGGTCCCAGTTCACGGTGCCGTTCTTGCGGTAGATCACGCCCTTCTCGAACAGGCGGGTGAACAGCCACTGCTCCCAGCGGTAGTAGTCCGGCTTGCAGGTGGTGACTTCGCGGGACCAGTCGATCGCCAGGCCCAGGCTTTTCAGCTGGGACTTCATGTAGGCGATGTTCTCGTAGGTCCACTTGGCGGGGGCGACGTTGTTCTTCATCGCCGCGTTTTCCGCCGGCATGCCGAAGGCGTCCCAGCCCATGGGCTGCAGCACGTTCTTGCCCTGCATGCGCTGGTAGCGGGCGATCACGTCGCCGATGGTGTAGTTGCGCACGTGCCCCATGTGCAGCTTGCCGCTCGGGTAGGGGAACATCGACAGGCAATAGAAGGTGTCCTTGCCGGGCTGTTCGCTGACTACAAAGGATTTCTGCGAATCCCAGTGGGATTGCGCGGCGGCTTCGATTTCGCGGGGCTGGTAGTTTTCGTGCATGGCTACTTGCGCTGAGAAATGGGCATTCAGAAGGGTCGCTGTCCGGGGACCGGTAGGCCTGATCTGAAAAGGAAATTCAAGCGGCTTAGCATACATGACCCCCCTTGGCTGAGGGAAACCCTGATTGACCGCCGCCAGGCCCCGGCCCACCGTTTGTCGCGGCACCCTGTAGGTTCGACGCCTGGCGCTAAGCTATTCATTAGCTTTGCAAAAATCGGATGCGGTAACGAGGTGTCGTTGGATGGGCGAGATGCGGCGAGCGGAATCGGCGAGCGGGCTCTACGAGCGGCTGCTGCATCGCCTGGCGCTCGCGCTGGACGAAGCCGATACCGCCATCCGCCTGCGTGACGAGGACCCCCGCGAGCTGGAGCTGAAAGGGCTCAGCCCCGCCGAACTCGAGCTGATCCGTGCCTACCTCGACAACGACCTGCACTGGCTGCGTGGATGGCACGCGGCCGCCGAAGAGCTGGCGTTGATCGAGCAGCAGCCGGCCAAGTCCAAGCTCACGCGTACCGCCGCCAAGACCCCTGCGGCCTCGCCACGTGTCGCCAAGCCCCTGTTCAAGCGGCGCCAGCAACTGGTCTGCGCGCTTTGCGGCGCGGCCGCCAGCTGGCAGCGTGGCCAGGGTGTGCAGGCCTGCCCGGCCTGTGGTTCGCAGCTTTTCCGTACCGGTAATCCCCGTTAGGCTTCGCGCACCTTGGAGGTGCTCGATGCCCATTCGCTATTTCTTCAAACAATTGCTGCTGCCGCCGGGTGGCCTGCTGCTGCTCCTGCTGGCCGGCTGGTGGCTGCGCCGGCGCAGCCCGCGCCTGGCGCTGTGCTGCTTCGTGCTGGGCTTCGGCGGCTTGTTGGCGATGAGCCTGCCGGTGGTGGTCGAGTGGTCGGCACGGGCGCTGGAAACCGAACCCCACTTGACCCGGGACGAGTGGAGCGGCCTGGCGTCCCGCGCCCAGGCTATCGTCGTGCTCGGCGCCGGGCGCATGCGTGGCGACCCCGCCTGGGGCGAGGACCAGCCCAGCCTGCTGGCCACCGAGCGTGTGCGCTATGCGGCGCGCCTGGCCAAGGCCAGCGGCCTGCCGGTGCTGACCTCCGGCGGGCTGCATTACGGCACCCCGCCCAGCGAGGCGGCGATCATGGCGCGGACCCTGGAGTCGGAGCTGTCGGTGCCGGTTCGCTGGCAGGAAGGCAGCAGCCGCACCACCTGGGAGAACGCCGTGGAGAGCGCACGCATCCTCAAGGCGGAGGGGATCGACAGGGTCGTATTGGTGACCCAGGCCTTCCACATGCGACGGGCGCGCTGGTGCTTCGAGAAAGTCGGCCTGGAGGTGGTGACGGCGCCCATGGGCGCCTACGGGGTTCCCCCCGGCGACCCGTTCGGCGGCTGGCTGCCCGAGGCGCCAGCAGTGTGGAAGAACGGCATGCTGCTCAACGAGTGGATAGGGCTGCTCGCCTATCCGCTGGCCTATCGCTGACCCTCCGCGCGCCCCGGGCTGAAGCCCGCGCTACGGTGGAGCGGCCCCGGTGACGGTCCGGGGCGTGGAGTCAGACAGTCTTGGCGATGCGGCTGGCCAGCAGGGCCCAGCCGAACAGCAGGCCGCAAAGAATGACCAAGGGCCAGGCGCGCCATTTTAGGTAGGGCGTCAGCTCCTGCATCGGCACCACTTCACCGTAGAGGGTGGCTTTCTCGAACTGCGGGATGCGTTCGGTGATCTGGCCGAAGGGGTCGATCAGCGCGGTGACGCCGTTGTTGGTGGCGCGGATCATCCAGCGGCCGGCTTCCAGGGCGCGCATCTGCGCCATCTGCAGGTGTTGCAGCGGGCCGATGGAGGTGCCGAACCAGGTGTCGTTGCTCACCGTCAGCAGCAGCTCGCTGTTGGCGGAGAGCCCCGCGGCGAATTCGGGGTAGACCACCTCGTAGCAGATGAAGGGCGCGATGCGGTAACCCTTGGCCAGCAGCGGTTGCTGGTCGGTCGGGCCGCGTGCGAAGTCGGACATGGGCAGGTCGAAGAAGGCGATCAGGCCGCGCAGCACGTCCTGCAGGGGCACGTATTCGCCGAAGGGCACCAGCTTCTGCTTGAGGTAGGTGCCTTCGCCTTCGCCGATCACGGTGATGCCGTTGTAGTAGCGCTTCTCGCCGCGCTCGTTGGCCTGGCGGATCGGCACGCCGGTGATCAGGGTGGCCTTGCGCTCGAGGGCGAAGCGGTTCATCACCGACAGGTAGCCCTCGGCGTATTCCTTGAGCACCGGTACGGCGGTTTCCGGCCAGATGATCAGGTCGGCCTGCTCGGCGTTGAAGGTCATGTCGCGGTACAGCGCAAGCTGGGCGTTGAGCTGGGCCGGGTCCCATTTCATGTTCTGTTCGACGTTGCCCTGCAGGGCTGCGACTTTCAGCGGCTCGCCGGCGGGCCTGGTCCAGGCGTGGCCCTTCAGGGACTGGCCGGCGATCCAGGGGCCGACCAGCAGCACCACCCCGGCGGCGAGGAAGGCCGGGCGCGCGCGCAGGCGCACGAGGTTGACCAGCAAGGCGGCGGTCAGCGCCAGGACGAAGGACACCAGCCACATGCCGCCCACCGGGGCGAGCCCGGCCAGGGGGGCGTCGAGTTGGCTGTAGCCGGCGTAGAGCCAGGGGAAGCCGGTGAGGAACCAGCCGCGGAATGCTTCCTGGGCCAGCCACAGGGCGGCGAAGGCCAGGGCATCGGCCAGGGGCGCTTCGCTGCGGCGGAACCAGCGCGCCCAGACGATGGCGGGCAGGGCGAAGAACAGCGCCACGCCGGCGCTGAAGCCGCCGGTGAGGAAGGCCGCCAGCGGCACCGAGGCGGCGCCGTAGTCGTGGATGCTGACGTAGATCCAGCTGGTGCCGGCGATGAACAGGCCGAAGCCGTAGCACCAGCCGCGGACGAAGGCCGCCTTGGGCGCCAGGTCGCGCAGGCCCAGGTAGAACAGCGCCAGGGACAGCAACGAGATGGGCCAGATATCGAAGGGCGCGAGGGCCAGCGGGGTGAGCGCGCCGGCCGCCAGGGCCAGCAGGTTGCCCGGCCAGCCGGGGCGGGTGATCCAGTTCATGCACAGTCCTTGGGCTTGGTGGCGCGGGGCGCCCGGGAGTTCGTCGCGGCGCAGTCTAGCCGGGCCACGCCCGCGCCGGGAAGCGGCGGGCGTGGTGGCGCATCAGCGGGACAGCGGGGTGAGGCGCAGCAGGTGCAGGCGGCGGCTGTCGGCGTTGAGCACGCGGAAGCGGAAGCCACCGATCTCGGTGATCTCGTTGCGCTTGGGCAGGTGGCCGAAGGCGCCCATCACCAGGCCGCCGACGGTGTCGAACTCGTCTTCGGAGAAGTCGGTCTCGAAGAACTCGTTGAAGGCGTCAACCGGGGTCAGCGCCTTGACGATGAAGTCACCGCTGGGCAGCGGCTTGATGTAGCTGTCTTCCTCGACGTCGTGCTCGTCCTCGATGTCGCCGACGATCTGCTCCAGCACGTCCTCGATGGTCACAAGGCCCGCCACGCCGCCGTATTCGTCGATGACCACGGCCATGTGGTTGTGGTTGGCGCGGAACTCCTTGAGCAGGACGTTGAGGCGCTTGGATTCGGGGACGAAGGTCGCCGGGCGCAGCATGTCCTTGATGTTGAAGGGGCGCTCCGGGGCCTGGAGGATCAGCGGCAGCAGGTCCTTGGCCAGGAGGATGCCCATCACGTCGTCCAGGCCTTCGCCGATCACCGGGTAGCGCGAGTGCGCGGCGTCGATGATCGCGGGGAGGAACTCCTTCGGGCTCTGGTTGGCCTTGATGCTGATCATCTGCGAGCGCGGCACCATGATGTCGCGTACCTGGAGGTCGGCGACCTGGATCGCACCTTCGACGATCGACAGGGCTTCGCTGTCCAGCAGCTTGTTCTGATGCGCTTCGCGCAGGAGCTCCAGCAGCTCCTGGCGGTTCTTCGGCTCATGGGCAAAGGCCTGGGTCAGCTTTTCCAGCCAGGACCTGTGCCCGTTGCTCGATCGATCTTCGCTCATATGTCCTTGCTCGGTGCCTTTCTCATTCGTCATCGCGATAGGGGTCGGGGTGGCCCAGTTCAGCCAGCAAATCCCGTTCCAGTGCTTCCATTTCCTCGGCTTCCTCGTCCTCGATGTGGTCGTAGCCGAGGAGATGCAGGCAGCCGTGGATGACCAGGTGCGCCCAGTGGGCCTCAGGCGACTTGCCCTGCTCGGCGGCTTCGCGTGCCACCACGGGGGCGCAGATCACCAGGTCGCCGAGCAGCGGGATGTCCAGCAGCGGTTCGCCGCCCGGCCCGTCCGGTACGTCGGCGGGGAAGGACAGCACGTTGGTGGCGTAGTCCTTGTGTCGCCAGGTGTGGTTCAGTTCGCGGCCCTCGGGCTCGTCCACCAGGCGGATGGTCAGCTCCGAGTCGGCGCTGCGCTGGCGCAGGGCCAGTTCGCACCAGCGGCGGAAGTCGGCTTCAGCGGGAAGCGCGGGGGCTTCGCTGGCCAGTTGCAGGTCGAGTTCAAGCATCGGCGTCGATCGCACCCGGGTCGTTGTCGGCAGGCTTGGGCTTGGGCTGGTTGCGATTGTCGTAACGGTCGTAGGCTTCGACGATGCGCTGCACCAGCGGGTGGCGCACCACGTCCTGGGACTTGAAGTGGGTGAAGGCGATGCCCGGCACGTCCCGCAGCACGTCTATCACGTGGGTCAGGCCGGAGCGGGTGCCGCGCGGCAGGTCGACCTGGGTGATGTCGCCGGTAATCACGGCCGTGGAGCCGAAACCGATGCGGGTGAGGAACATCTTCATCTGCTCGAGGGTGGTGTTCTGACTCTCGTCGAGAATGATGAAGCTGTTGTTAAGGGTGCGGCCGCGCATGTAGGCGAGCGGCGCCACTTCGATCACCTGCTTCTCGATCAGCTTGGCCACCTGCTCGAAGCCGAGCATCTCGTACAGGGCGTCGTAGAGCGGGCGCAGGTAGGGATCGATCTTCTGCGACAGGTCGCCGGGCAGGAAGCCGAGCTTCTCGCCCGCCTCGACCGCCGGGCGCACCAGCAGGATGCGGCGCACCTGCTCGCGCTCCAGCGCATCCACGGCGCAGGCGACGGCGAGGTACGTCTTGCCGGTGCCGGCCGGGCCGATGCCGAAGTTGATGTCGTGGTCGAGGATCGACTTCACGTAGCGCTGCTGGTTGGCACCGCGCGGGCGGATCATGCCCTTGCGGGTGCGCAGGGCGACACTGGTGTCGGCCTTGGCGGGGGTGGCCAGCTGCTCCATGCCGGTTTCCTGGAGGAACAGGTGGACCATGTCCGGTGACAGCTCGGTGGCTTCGGTTTCGCGGTAGAGACGGCGCAGGAGGTTTTCCGTGGCCTGGGTACGCTGCGGCTCGCCGACCAGTTCGAACTGGTTGCCGCGGTTGCGTATCTCGATGGCCATGCGCTGTTCGATCAGCCGCAGGTGCTCGTCGAATTGGCCGCACAGGTTGGCGAAGCGACGGGCTTCAAAGGGGTCCAGGGTGAAGCGGTGCAAATCCAGGGGTGCGTTCAATGTCGTCTGTATGTGGCCGCCGAACGGCAGGGATAGGAAAGGAAGAATAAACCCAGGTGCCCGACTGTGAAAGCTCGGGCACCTCGGAATTCAGTGCAGGGTCTCGTCGATCAGGGTGCCGCGCAGCGAGTGGGGCAGGGCGTCGTCGATATGGACGTCGACGAACTGGCCGATCAGGCGCGGGTTGGCGCTGCGGAAGTTGACGATGCGATTGTTCTCGGTGCGGCCCTGGAGCATGCCCGGGTCCTTCTTGGAGAAGTCGCTCACCAGGATGCGCTGGGTGCTGCCGACCATCCGTCGGCTGATCTCGAAGCCCTGCTGGTGGATGCGGCCCTGGAGAATCTGCAGGCGCTGCTTCTTCACGTCGTCCGGCGTGTCGTCCACCAGATCGGCGGCCGGGGTGCCGGGGCGCGAGCTGTAGATGAAGGAGAAGGAGAAGTCGAAGCCGACGTCTTCCACCAGTTTCATCGTCGCTTCGAAGTCCTTCTCGGTCTCGCCGGGGAAGCCGACGATGAAGTCGGAGCTGATGCAGATGTCCGGCACCGCGGCCTTGAGCTTGCGGATGCGGGATTTGTACTCGAGTGCGGTGTGGTTGCGCTTCATCGCCGCGAGGATGCGGTCGGAGCCCGCCTGTACCGGCAGGTGGACGAACTTCACCAGTTCCGGAACCTCGGCGTGGGCCTGGATCAGCGCGTCGGAGAACTCCAGCGGGTGCGAAGTGGTGTAGCGGATGCGCTCGATGCCGTCGACGGCGGCGACCACGCGGATCAGCTCGGCGAAGTCAGCGATGCGCCCGTCATGGGTGGTGCCGCGGTAGCCGTTGACGTTCTGGCCGAGCAGGGTGACCTCGCGCACGCCGTTGTCGGCGAGGTGGATGACCTCGGCCAGCACGTCGTCGAAGGGGCGGCTGACTTCCTCGCCCCGGGTGTAGGGCACGACGCAGAAGGTGCAGTACTTGCTGCAGCCCTCCATCACCGAGACGAAGGCGCTGGGGCCGTCCACACGCGGTTCCGGCAGGCGGTCGAACTTCTCGATCTCGGGGAAGCTGATGTCCACCTGGGGCGTGCGGGTGCTGCGTGCAGCGTCGATCATCTCCGGCAGGCGGTGCAGGGTCTGCGGGCCGAAGACCACGTCGACATAGGGCGCGCGATCACGGATGGCCGCGCCTTCCTGGCTGGCGACGCAGCCGCCGACACCGATCACCAGGTGCGGGTTCTGCTGCTTCAGGTCACGCCAGCGGCCGAGCTGCGAGAACACCTTGTCCTGCGCCTTCTCGCGGATGGAGCAGGTGTTGAGCAGGATGACATCGGCGTCTTCGGCGCGCTCGGTCACTTCCAGCGCCTGGTGTTCGCCCAGCAGGTCGACCATGCGCGAGGAGTCGTACTCGTTCATCTGGCAACCGTGGGTCTCGATGTAAAGCTTCTTGGCCATGCACGTTCGTCGGGTGGTTCGAAGAACCGCGCATTATAGTCGGCAGGGCCCCGGCTTCCTAGCGTTGACCGTCCGGAGCCGTGCTATGCTTCGCGCCCCTCGAACTTCCCCCTCCTGCCGCCTCCTCCATGACCAAGCGCGAACCCATCTACAAGGTGATCTTCCTCAACCAGGGCCAGGTGTACGAGATGTACGCCAAGCAGATCTACCAGAGCGATCTGTGGGGTTTCCTGGAGGTGGAGGAATTCGTCTTCGGCGAACGCACCCAGGTGGTGGTCGACCCCAGCGAAGAAAAGCTCAAGGCCCAGTTCGAAGGCGTGGTCCGCAGCTTCGTGCCCATGCACGCGATCATCCGCATCGACGAAGTCGAGCGCCTGGGTACGCCGAAGATCAGCGAAGCCAAGGTCACCGGCAACGTCATGCCGTTCCCCATGCCGATGCCGGATAAGAGCAGCTGAAAGCCTGAAGCCTGAAGCCTGAAGCTGGAAGTGTCGTGTGTAGGGTGGGGCGGGCGGCGTTCCGCTAGCGTAGCGAAACCCATGCGGAGCGGTGTTCGGCATGACTCCGAGCGGTGGACCGATAAAGCGTGGTCCACCCTACGTCCAGGTTGCGAAAACAAGAAAGCCTGGAGTTGACGACCATCGTCGATCCCCCAGGCTCTTCCAGCTTCCAGCTTCCAGCTTCCAGCTTCCAGCTTCCAGCTTCCAGCTTCCAGCTTCCAGCTGCTCCTAAGGCAACGGCGCGAAAGGCGAGCCGCCGTCGGCGGTCTGCAGCTCGATCAGGTAGTTGCGGAAGATCTGGCCCAGCACCTGGGTGGCGATCTCCAGTTCGTCGGCACGCATCTGGCCGGAGACCATGTCGGCGGTGTCCATCGCTTCGTCCGAACCGTTCACCGCAGCCATCTTCAGCACGATATAGGCCTGCACATTGCTGGCCGGCACGCCTTCGCCACGGAAGAACATGTTGCCGAGACGGAACTGCGCCTGGGCGTTGCCTTTCAGGGAGGCCTGCTCGAACCAGTTCAGTGCCTGGTGCAGGTCGCGGGGGGTGCGCTTGCCGTCGTAGTAGAACTCGCCCAGCTCGTACTGCGCCTCGGTGTCGCCGGCTTTGGCGGCCTGCTGGCAGTTGGAGAGGGCTTCCTGCTGGTCTTCGGGTTGCGTATTCAGGCTGCAGCGCCCGGTGGCCGGGATCAGCAGGGAGTTGCCGCCGGCTTCGGCCAGCAGCGGGGAGAGGAGCAACAGGCTGCCCAGGGTCAGGATGCGGCCGGTGCGGTTCATGAAATCACAACGCCTCGAAAAGCAGTGCGGGCGACGGGCCCGGCCGGCGAAACGCGCCGACCGTCACATTATGAAATAAGCAAGGCGCTTCTTACAAAGTCTTTGCGCGGATTTCCTTGCATCCGGGCGCCGGCCACTGGGCCGGGCTCCCGGATGTAACGGCCGCGTAAAGGCGGTCAGGCCTTTTTAAGCTCGGCGAACGCGCGCTCTGCAGCGTCCAGGGTGATGGCCAGCTCGGCGTTGCCGTGGGCGATCGAGGTGAAGCCCGCTTCGAAGGCGCTGGGCGCCAGGTACACGCCGCCCTGCAGCATCAGGTGGAAGAAGCGCTTGAAGCGTTCGGCGTCGCTGGCCATCACGTCGTCGAAGGTGACGATGTCGTCGGCGCCACTGAAGTACAGCCCGAACATGCCGCCCGCCTGGGTGGTGACGAAGGGGATGCCGGCGGCATCGGCGCGTTGCTGCAGGCCGTCGAGCATGCGGCTGGTGTAGTCGCTCAGCTCGGCGTGGAAGCCAGGCCGGCTGATCAGCTTGAGGGTGGTCAGGCCGGCGGCCATGGCCAGCGGGTTACCCGACAGGGTGCCGGCCTGGTAGACCGGGCCCAGCGGGGCGATCTGCGACATGATTTCGCGCTTGCCGCCGAAGCAGCCCACGGGCATGCCGCCACCGACGATCTTGCCGAAGGTGGAGAGGTCCGGCGTCACGCCGTAGTGGGCCTGGGCGCCGCCGAGGGCGACGCGGAAGCCGGTCATCACCTCGTCGAAGATCAGCACCACGCCGTGCTGGTCGCAGAGGCGGCGCAGGCCTTCGAGGAAACCGGGAGCGGGCGGTACGCAGTTCATGTTGCCGGCGACCGGCTCGACGATGATGCAGGCCACGTCGGCGCCGGCTTCGGCGAGCATCTTCTCGACGGCGCCGATGTCATTGAAGGGCAGCGTCAGGGTGTGCTTGGCGAAGTCCGCCGGCACGCCGGCCGAGCTGGGCACGCCCTGGGTCAGCAGGCCGGAACCGGCCTTGACCAGCAGGCTGTCGGAGTGGCCGTGGTAGCAGCCCTCGAACTTGATGATCGCATCGCGACCGGTATAGCCACGGGCCAGGCGGATGGCGCTCATGGTGGCCTCGGTGCCGGAACTGACCATGCGCACCATCTCCATGGACGGCACCAGGGAGCAGACCAGGTCGGCCATCTCGGTTTCCATGGCGGTCGGTGCGCCGTAGGAGAGGCCGTGCTGCAGCTGGCGGCGCACGGCGTCGAGCACGTCCGGGTGGCCGTGGCCGAGGATCATCGGGCCCCAGGAGCCGACATAGTCCACATAGCGCTTGTCGTCCTCGTCCGTCACGTAGGCGCCTTCCGCGTGCTTGAAGAACAGCGGTGTGCCGCCGACGCTCCGGAAGGCGCGGACCGGCGAGTTGACGCCGCCGGGGATGTGTTTCTGGGCGTTGGCGAACAGGGTTTCGGAACGGGACATGTCGGGCTCTCTCTGGAAACGGGTGTACGTACGGGGCTCAGGCCGGGTTGAACAGCGCGCTGAAGGCGCGCGCGCGGCGCTCGACTTCGGCGGGGCTGTCGGCCGCGAACAGGGCGTGGATCACGGCGACCAGGTCGGCACCACGGGCGATCAGCTCCGGGGCGTTGTCCTGGGTCACGCCGCCGATGGCCACCAGCGGCAGGTTGAAGCGGCGCCGTGCTTCCTCCAGCAGGTCGGGCGTGGCGGCAGGGGCGCCGGGCTTGGTCTGGGAGTTGAAGAAGCGGCCGAAGGCGATGTAGCTGGCGCCTTCGCCGCTGGCGGCTGCGGCGAGGTCGAGGCTGGCGTGGCAGGTGCCGCCGATGATGGCGTTGCGGCCGAGCAGGGCGCGGGCGGCGGCGAGGGAGCCGTCGGTCTGGCCCAGGTGCACGCCGACGCTCAGGCGTGCGGCCAGCTCGGCGTCGTCGTTGATGATCAACTGCGCGCCGTGGCGTGCGCAGAGTTCGCGCAGGGCTTCGGCCTCACGCAGGCGACGGGCTTCGTCGGCGGACTTGTCGCGGTATTGCAGCAGTCTCGCGCCGCCCTTGAGCGCCGCCTCGACGTAGGGCAGCAGGCGACCATCGGCGAGCAGGGCGCTGTCGGTGATGGCGTAGAGGCCGCGCAGTTTCATGAGCAGAAATCCAGGGGCAGGCGACGCGGCACGAACTGGCCGTGACCGGGTTGCTCGGCGTCACGCAGGGTGCGCCAGGTGTAGTCCAGGGCCGTTTCCACCGCACTGACCAGGTCCTGGCCCAGTGCCAGGCGACCGGCCAGGGTGCTGGCCAGGGTGCAGCCGGAGCCGTGGTAGCTGCCCGGCAGGCGCTGGCAGGTGAAGGTGTGCTGGGCGCCGTCGCGGGAGTAGAGGCGGTTGTGCACGTCGGTCTCGTCGCCGTGGCCGCCGGTGATCAGCAGGTGCTGGACGAACGGCAGCAGCTTCTCGGCGCACTGGTCGGCGCTGCCTTCGGGCAGCTCGGCGAGGATGCGCGCCTCCGGCAGGTTCGGGGTGGCCAGGGTGGCGACGGGCAGCAGGCGCTCGCGCATGGCGAAGCCGACCTCGTCCTTGCCCAGGGCACCGCCGCCGCCGGCACGCAGCACCGGGTCGCAGACCAGCGGTACGCCCGGCAGGGCCTGCATGATCTCCAGCACGGTCTCGACCATCTCCACCGAGCCGAGCATGCCCAGCTTGACGGCCGAGACGGGCAGGTCGGCGATCACGGCACGGGCCTGGGCCAGCACCCATTCGCGATCGAGCACGCGGAAGTCGGAGACGTTGACGGTGTCCTGAACGGTGAGGGCGGTCACGGCGGGAGCCGCGTGGCAACCTTGGGCGATCAGGGCTTCGATGTCCGCCTGGAGACCGGCGCCGCCACTGGGGTCGTGGCCGGAAAGACAGAGGACGATGGGGCGGGAGATGGGCTTTTTCATGGTGCGCGAGCTTATCACTTTTCCCGCTGCCGGAGCCCGCCCGGGCGCCGCGCATTGTCGGACAAATCGCCTCAGCGGCGACGTGCCCCGGCAGCGCCTGCCCAAGTGCCGTTCCGTCGGTCTCGTAGTTTGCCTGTAATAGCCGTTCTAGAGCGGCTCGTTCGATATGGCAGAGTGCCTCTTCGTCAGGCCTTTGGCTGTGCTAGAGTGAGCGAATTCGAACAATCAGGCCCCGCGTGGCGCGTCATCCCGGGAAGAAGGGACTTCCCGACGCGCGCGACAGGCCTTTGCGGGGCCTCATGCGGCGCGTCTTCCTTCTCTTTCTCCTCCTGTTTTCCACGTCCGTGCTGGCGGTCGAATTCGACGAGCACACCCGCCAGCTGCCTCTCGGCCGGCACATGGACGTGTTCGAGGACGTACGTGGCGACGCCAGCCTGGCCGATATCACCTCGCCCGCCCTGGAAGACAGCTTCCGTCGCCATGACAAGCCCGTGCTCAATGCCGGCTATTCGCGTTCGGTGTTCTGGCTGCGGGTCGACCTGGACTACCGGCCGCGCTCGCTGGGCGGCCAGCAGCCCTGGCTGCTGGAGCTGGCCTATCCGCCGCTGGACCACCTCGAGCTCTACCTGCCCGACGGCCAGGGCGGCTATCGCCTGGCCCAGCGCACCGGTGATGCGCTGCCCTTCGCCAGCCGCGAGATCAAGCAGAACAACTACCTGTTCAGCCTCAACCTGCAGCCCAACCAGCCCCAGCGCCTGTACCTGAGGCTGCAGAGCCAGGGCTCGATCCAGGCGCCGCTGGCCCTGTGGTCGCCGCAGGCCTACCTGGAGGAGCAGCCCGGGCGCATCTACGTCCTCGGCATCATCTATGGCGTGTTGCTGGTGATGCTGATCTACAACCTGTTCATCTTCCTCAGTGTCCGTGACACCAGCTACCTCTACTACATCCTCTACATCGCCTCGTTCGGGCTCTACCAGATCTCGGTGAACGGTGCCGGCATCGAGTTCTTCTGGCCCGACAGCCCCTGGTGGGCCAACGCCGCGACCCCCTTCCTGATCGGCTCGGCGGCGCTGTTCGGCTGCCAGTTCGCCCGCAGCTTCCTGCACACCGCCGAGCACAGCCCGTGGATGGACCGGACCCTGCTCGGCCTGATGGCCATGGGCGGCCTGGTGATGGTCCTGTCGCTGGCGGCCAGCTACGGCGTTGCCCTGCGCCTGGCCACCTCGCTGGCGCTGATCTTCACCGTGGTCATCTTCACCGCCGGTGTCCTCGCCTGGCTGCGCGGCATGCGCGTGGCGCGCTACTTCATCTTCGCCTGGACCACCTTCCTCATCGGTGGCGCCATCAACACCCTGATGGTGCTGGGCTACCTGCCCAACATCTTCCTCACCATGTACGCCAGCCAGATCGGCTCCGCGCTGGAGGTCGGGCTGCTGTCCCTGGCCCTGGCCGACCGCATCAACGCCATGAAGGAGGAGCGCACACGCATCCTCCAGGAAGCCGGGCGCAAGCTGGAGGCGCTCAACCAGGAACTGGCCAACAGCAACCGCCTCAAGGACGAATTCCTCGCCACCGTGACCCACGAGCTGCGCACCCCCATGAACGGCGTGATCGGTTCCCTGGAGCTGATGCAGACGGTCAGGCTCGATGTCGAGCTGGAGCAGTACCAGAAGACCGCGGCCAGCTCGGCGCGGGACATGATGCGCCTGGTCAACGACATCCTCGCCATGACCGAGCTCCAGGCCGGCAAGCTCTACCCCCGCCGCGAGACCTTCAGCCTGCGTGGCCTGTTCGACAGCCTGCGCGCCCAGTTCGCCCCGCGCGCCGAGGAGAAGGGCCTGAGCTTCACCCTGGAACTGGACGAGAGCCTCCCCGACATGCTCGAAGGCGATGCCGGCAAGCTCGCCCAGGCACTCGGCTACCTGCTGGACAACGCCATCAAGTTCACCCATCACGGCGGCGTGACATTGCGTGTGGCCCGCGAGAACGCCAGCGGCGACGACCTGGCGTTGCGCATCGAGGTGGAAGACACCGGCATCGGCTTCCAGACCCCCGCCGACGGCTCCCTCTACCGTCGCTTCCGCCAGATCGATGGCTCGATGACCCGCGAATATGGCGGCCTGGGCATCGGCCTGGCCCTTGCCCGGCAACTGGTCGAGCTGCTGGGGGGCGAGCTTTCCCATGAATCCGAGCCTGGCCAGGGCAGCCGCTTCCGCCTGGACGTGCAACTGACCCGCCCGGCCCAGCCGCCATTGCAGGTGGCCCCGCCACGTCGCGCTGCCGGCCAGGCCCAGCGCCGGCCCGAGCAATGCACCGTGCTGGTGGTGGAGGACAACGCCATCAACCAGTTGGTGACCCGCGGCATGCTGCTCAAGCTCGGCTACCGCGTGCGCACGGCGGACAACGGCGCCGAGGCGCTGGAGCTGCTGCGGCGCGAATCCGTGGACGGTGTGCTGATGGACTGCCAGATGCCCGTGATGGACGGCTTCGCCACCTGCCGGGCCCTGCGCGGCATGCCCACCTGCGCCGACCTGCCGGTGCTGGCGATCACCGCCCACAGCCACACCGGCGACCGCGAGCGCTGCCTCGCGGCAGGGATGAGCGACTACCTGGCCAAGCCGGTGAAGTTCGAAGAGCTGCGCACCCTGCTGCACGACTGGCTGCTCTGCCGTCCGGTGGAAACCAACGCCTGATGCCCACTCGACTGCGGCGTTTTTCCCCTTTTTCTCGGCGTTAATCCCGCTTCCGGCAAAAACTGAATCCTGATTCACTGGAAAGAGATGAATCAGGATTCAGACCATGTACCGAGTCACCGCCTCCCGTATCGACCGTGATCAGGAACTGCGCCGGCGCATTCTCGATTGCGCCCTGGCGCGCGTCGTCGAAGGCGGCTTCGCCGCCCTGACCATGCAGGCCCTTGCCGAGGACGCGGGGGTCGCCACCGGCAGCCTGTACCGGCATTTCCGCAACAAGGGCGAGCTGGCCGCCGAAGTCTTCTCCCTTGCCAGCCAGATCGAAGTGGACACCCTGGCCCAGCTGCTGCGGGGCCCCGGCACCGCCACCTGGCGCCTTGCCGAGGGCCTTCGCCAGTTCGCCGCCCGCGCCTGGAACAGCCGGCGCCTGGCCTTCGCCCTGATCGCCGAGCCGGTCGACCAGGAAGTGGACGAGCAGCGCCTGCTCTACCGCGAGTCCTACGCCGAACTCTTCATCGAGCTGCTGGAGGAGGGCCGTGCCAGCGGCGAGTTCGACCTCCTGTCCACTCCCCTAACCGCCGCCTGCCTGGTGGGCGCCATCGCCGAGGCCCTGGTCGGCCCGCTGTCACCGCCCGCCCGGGCCGCC
This sequence comes from Pseudomonas sp. 57B-090624, assembly GCF_003234055.1. NCBI lineage: Bacteria > Pseudomonadati > Pseudomonadota > Gammaproteobacteria > Pseudomonadales > Pseudomonadaceae > Pseudomonas > Pseudomonas sp. 57B-090624. The sequence continues at coordinate 33,165 of NZ_QKRU01000024.1, read as the reverse complement.
CGCGAGCCCGGACAGTCCCAGGCCGACCTCGACCTGGTCAGCCGCAACCTCGTCTTCTTCTGCCTGCGCGCCGTGGGCGCCGCCACCCCTGCCTAGGAGAATCGCCATGAACCTGCACCCGTTCGCCGAAACCCATGAGGTGTTCAACCAGGTGCCGTCCCTCGACGGCGCCAACCTCTACCGCCTCGACCTGCCCCTGCAGGAGTGGACCCGCCGCTACGATGGCGGCTGGGCCGAGGCGCAACTCGATCGCTATGGCGCTGCCGCCGGCGGCGCGCTGATGGCGGCGGGTTTCCTCGCCAACGAGAACAAGCCGGTGTTCAAGAGCCACGACCGCTACGGCAACCGCATCGACCTGGTGGAGTTCCACCCCGCCTACCACGAGCTGATGGCCTCGGCCATCGCCGCCGGCATCCCCTCGTTGCCCTGGACCGGCCAGCGCCCTGGCGCCCAGGTGGCGCGCGCCGCCCTCAACTACCTGCACAACCAGCCCGAGGCCGGCAACGCCTGCCCGCTGACCATGACCTACGCCAGCGTTCCGGCCCTGAAGCTGCAGCCCGACATCGCCGAGAAATGGCTGCCGAAGATCCTTTCCACCCAGTACGACCCGCGCAACCTGCCCATGGAGCAGAAGAGCGGCGTCACCATCGGCATGGCCATGACCGAGAAGCAGGGCGGCACCGACGTGCGCGCCAACACCACCCGCGCCCACCCCGTCGGCATTCCCGGCCCGGGCCAGGCCTACGAGCTGGTCGGCCACAAGTGGTTCTGCTCGGCGCCCATGTGCGACGCCTTCCTCACCCTGGCCTACACCGACAAGGGGCTGTCCTGCTTCCTGCTGCCGCGCCACCGCCCGGACGGCACCCGCAACCAGTTCTACATCCAGCGCCTGAAGAACAAGCTAGGCAACTGGGCCAATGCCTCCAGCGAGGTGGAATACCGCGGAGCGCTGGCCTGGATGATCGGCGAGGAAGGGCGCGGCGTGCCCACCATCATCGAGATGGTCTCCCTGACCCGCTTCGACTGCATGATCGGCTCCAGCTCGCTGATGCGTCAGGCCCTCACCCAGGCCGCGCACCACTGCGCCCACCGCAAGGTCGGCGGCCGCGTGCTGGCCGAGCAGCCACTGATGCAGAACGTACTCGCCGACCTGGCCCTGGAAAGCGAAGCCGCGCTGGCCCTGACCATGCGCATGGGCCGCGCCCTGGACCACGCCCACGACGAGCAGGAAGACAAGTTCGCCCGCCTGGTCACCGCCGTGGGCAAGTACTGGATCTGCAAGCGTGCCCCCGCAATGATCAACGAAGCCCAGGAATGCATGGGCGGCGCGGGCTATGTCGAGGAAACCATCCTCCCGCGCCTCTACCGCGAGGCGCCGGTGAACTCCATCTGGGAAGGCTCCGGCAACGTCCAGTGCCTGGACGTGCTGCGCGCCCTGTCCAAGGAGCCCGGCGTGCTCGACGCCCTGTTCACCGAACTGGGCGACGGCCACGGCGACGCCCGCCTGGCCGCCCACATCGGCAACCTCAAGGCTGCCTTCCATGACACTGCCGACATCCAGTACTGCGCCCGCCAGCTCACCGAAGACGTCGCCGTGGGCCTGCAGGCCAAGCTGCTGCTGGAAGCCGGCAACGCCACCGTCTCCGACGCCTTCATCGCCAGCCGCCTCGGCCACGGCGGCCGCGTCTACGGCACCCTGCCGCGCGGCGTGGATGTCGAGGCGCTGGTGGCGCGCAGCACGCCGCACCTGGTGTAACGCTCGGCGTGTGGCGTCGCAGGTCGGGTGAAGCCCGGCGATCTTTCTGATCAGCGGTTCAACGCCGCTGCCAGATCATCTTCCCGCCCGTGCCCTCGGTGATCAGGTAGGGGGCGCTGAAGCGGTAGCGGGCGGCGGGCTGGAAGTCGGCGGCGCCTTGCTGGCGCACCAGCAGCACGCCGTTGTCGCTGCGCCATTGGCCGCTGTACTGGAGTTCGCCGGGGCTGTCGTAGCTCCAGTCGCCGCCACCGCCGGTGGAGCGGGCCCATTGCGCCACGCTGCCGTCGGCGCCCAGGCGCAGGGTCATCACGGTGTTGAAGGACGCGAAGCCGCTACCGCCGCCGCTGTTGATGATCTTCTCGTGCACCCAGTTGCCCACCAGGGCCGGGTCGAGGTCGCCGGCGCTCGCTTGTGCCTGGTTATTCGCCTGGCTGGCGCGGCGGAACAGCGCCTCCCGCTCCAGCACCTGGCCGCTGCGTGGGTCGCGGGCGGCGATGCGGGTGGCGAGCTGGGCGTCGGCGTAGCGGGCGGCGAGGGTGGCGACCACCTGGCCGGATTGCGGCACGCTGATTTCCGCCCGCAGCACCTGGCCGTCGAAGCTGCCTGCAAGGTCCAGTTGCAGGCTGCCGTTCTCCACGTACAGCCCTTGCACCGCCTGGCCGTCCTGGCGCAGCACCAGTTCGGTGGGCTGGCCGTCGAGGTTGGCCTGGTAGCGGCCATCCAGTTCGCCGGCCGCCAGGGCGGTGCAATACAGGGCGGGCAGCAGCAGGGCGATAGAAGGGCGCATGGCGGTGACTCGTCGGGTGGGTGGCTCAAGCCTAGTTGCAGGGCCGCGTCGGTGCCACGGGAGGGCAATCGTCGTGCAATGCGTAGAAGGCTCTATGCCGCGGGCCCGGACACCGGCAAGATAGAACCTGTTCGCACAGACAGGATGCCGATCGTGACCCAGGATTCCGCCGAGTTTCTCATCGCCAGTACCGCCGAAGAGGCCGTCGACCGTCTGGCCGAACTGCATGGCCGCGCCACCTCCGCGCTGAGCCAGGCCCTCAAGCTCTACCTCAAGGAGCGGGTCGAGCCGGACGCCAGCCAGCGCGCGCAGTTCCGCTACCCGGAGCTGCGCATCACCTACCGCTGCCAGGGCGAGGTGCCCTCCACCGTCCGTGCCTACGCCAAGATGCAGGTGCCGGGCACCTACAGCGTCACCGTCACCCACCCCGCGGCCTTCCGCAAATACCTGCTGGAGCAGCTGCGCCCGCTGATGAGCGACTTCACCGTGCAGGTGGAAGTGGGCGTGAGCCAGCAGAACATCCCCTACCCCTATGTGGTGGAGCAGGGCGATGAGCTGGCCGGCACCGACGTGACCGCCGCTGCCCTGGCGCGGGTGTTCCCCAGCACCGACCTGTCCGCCGCCACCGACGGCGTCGCCGACGGGCTCTACGATTGGGAGCAGGCCGACCCGCTGCCCCTGGCGCTGTTCGACGCCGCGCGGGTGGATTTCTCCCTGCGCCGCCTGGTGCACTACACCGGCAGCGACTGGCGCCATGTGCAGCCCTGGATCCTCCTGACCAACTACCACCGCTACGTCGACCAGTTCATCCAGCACGGGGTGACCCAGCTGCGCGAGGACCCGCGCTTCGTGCGCATGGTGCTGCCCGGCAACGTGCTGGTGGAGCGGGACATGAACGAGGAGACCATGCAGGCGGTGATCGACAGCGTGGTCTGGCACCGCTACCAGATGCCGGCCTACCACCTGATCGCCGCCGACGGCCACGGCGTGACCCTGGTGAACATCGGCGTCGGCCCCTCCAACGCCAAGAACATCACCGACCACCTGGCGGTGCTGCGTCCGCACTGCTGGCTGATGATCGGCCACTGCGGCGGGTTGCGGCAGTCGCAGACCATCGGCGACTACGTGCTGGCCCATGCCTACATGCGCCGCGACGGCATCCTCGACCGGGTGCTGCCGCCGCACATCCCTCTGCCGGCCCTGGCCGAGGTGCAGCAGGCGCTGCAGGACGCTGCGGCGCTGGTCACCGGCGAGCGCGGCGAAGACCTCAAGCGGCGCCTGCGCACCGGCACCGTGCTCACCTACGACGACCGCAACTGGGAACTGCGCTGGGCCCAGGAGCGCCCGCTGATCAACCTCTCGCGCGCGGTGGCGGTGGACATGGAAAGCGGCACCATCGCCGCCCAGGGCTATCGCCTGCGGGTGCCCTACGGGACGCTGCTGTGCGTCTCCGACAAGCCCCTGCACAGCGAGATCAAGCTGCCGGGCTCGGCCAGCGCCTTCTACCAGCGTGCCGTCAGCCAGCACCTGCGCATCGGCATCGCCGCGCTGGACCTGCTGCGCAACCAGCTCAACTCGCTGCACTCGCGCAAGCTGCGCAGCTTCGACGAGCCGCCGTTCCGTTGATGGGGTGTGGATAACGACAAGGGCCGCATGATGCGGCCCTTTTCTTTCATGGGCGCAGGGCGACCGGTCCCAGCCGTTCGGTACAGGTCGCGGGATGCCTTGGTGGCCGGACTCGATTCCGCTTGGTGGAGATAAGAAGCGACCTCCACCCTACGCAGCGGTCACCTCCGTGAGTGGGCCCGCTTTTGCAGGGGCGGACTTCAGTCGCCAAGCGGCGCGCAGCACCGCCGCCCCCGTGGGAGCGAATTGATTCGCGATGGGCTTCACTCCGCACCTGCCGGCGTCATCACCGGCACCAGCCATTGGTAGCCCGGCTTCGGCACGCGGAAGTTGTCGGCCTCGACGTTCCAGTCCGCCAGCGCCTTGGCCAGGTCCTTGGGCGGGGTGTACTGGCCTTCATCGGTGAGGTTGAAGGTGCCGAAGTGGATGGCCAGGCTGTTGCGCGAATCCAGCTGCTTGTGGGCCTGCACGGCATCGTCCGGGTTCATGTGGTTGTCGCGCATGAACCAGCGTGGCGCATAGGCGCCGATGGGCAGGGCGGCGAAGCGCATGGGCCCGAAGCGCTCGCGGATCAGGCGGAACTCCGGCCCCAGCCCGGTATCGCCGGGGAACAGCAGCGGGCCGTCCGGAGAAGTCACCACGAAGCCCATCCACAGGGTCCGGTTGGTGTCGCTGCGGGTGCGTGCCGACCAGTGCTGCACCGGTACCGAATGCAGGGTGAGCGCGTCGTTCAGCGGCAGTTCCTGCCACCAGTCCAGTTCCACCACGCGGGCGAAGCCGGTCTCGCGGATCAGCGGGCCGTTGCCCAGCCCGGTGGCGACGGTGGCCAGGGGGAAGCGCTCGGCCAGGCCGCGCAGGCTTTCCAGGTCCAGGTGATCGTAGTGGTTGTGGCTGACCAGGATCAGGTCGATGGGCGGCAGCTGGTCGAGGCTCAGCCCCGGCTGCTGGTGGCGGCGCGGGCCGATGAAGCTGAAGGGGCTGACGCGTTGCGACCACACCGGGTCGGTGACGATGTTGAGCCCGCGGTGCTGGATCAGCACGGTGGCGTGGTTGATGTAGGTGACCCGCAGTTCGTCGCCCTGCACCCGCTCGACCACCTCGGGCGTCTCGGCGATGGGTTCTTCCACCCAGGGCGCCTGTTTCTCGCGGTTGAACTGCCACTTCAGCACCGCCCACAGGTCCTTGTGCGGCTTGGGCTCGATGTTGTGGAAGCGCTGGCCATCGAAGTGGTCCGTGGCCGGCCCCTGGTAGGGTGCGCCCGCGCAGCCGGCCAGGGTCATCAGGCTGATCAGCCAGGTGGGGCGTAACGCACGGGGCATGGCGGTCCTCGCTCTTGCGGTAGGGGGGCGCTCAACCTAGCATGCGCTTCCGATACCCTGTCCACTGCCGCTCGTAACCAGCCATGTCGTCCCGCCCGCCGCGCTCTCCTCGCCCTTCCTCCCGTCGCCCCCAGCCCGCTGCTCCCCGTCGCGTGGCCAAGGCGCCGCCGGCCGAGCCGCGCCTGGTGCTGTTCAACAAGCCGTTCGATGTGCTCACCCAGTTCAGCGATGGGGAAGGGCGCGCCACCCTCAAGGACTTCATCGACATCCCTGGCATCTACCCCGCCGGGCGCCTGGACCGCGACAGCGAGGGCCTGCTGCTGCTGACCAACGACGGCCGCCTGCAGGCGCGCATCGCCGACCCCAGGCACAAGCTGGCCAAGACCTACTGGGTGCAGGTGGAAGGGGAACCGAGCGAAGAGCAGCTGCGGCGCCTGCGCGACGGCGTCGAGCTCAACGACGGCCCGACCCTGCCGGCCGAGGCGCGCCTGCTGGAGCCGCCGCACTTGTGGGAACGCGACCCGCCGGTGCGCTTTCGCAAGAGCGTGCCCACCGCCTGGCTGGAGCTGGTGATCCGCGAGGGGCGCAACCGCCAGGTGCGGCGCATGACGGCGGCCGTCGGCTTGCCGACCCTGCGCCTGGTGCGCGTGCGCATCGGCCCCTTCGCCCTGGATGGGCTGGGGCTCGGGCAATGGAAGGAAGTGCCGGCGCGTCTGGACTGAGCGCCGGCGGCTGGATCAGGGGCTGATCAGTAGAAGGACTTGATCACTTCGATGCCCTTGTTCAGCACCTCGCGCCAGGCGCTGCGTACCTCGTTGCTGTGTTCCTTGTCGTGCTCGGCGATGGTCAGCAGCAACGACTCCACCCACAGGTCGTACATCTCGGGGCGGATGTCGAAGCCCTCGCGGGAGTGCGTGGCGCCGAGGGCGCGCAGCTTGGTGTCGGGCATGCCGCGCGCGAACATCACCAGGTTGAGGATGCCCTGGCGCAGCAGCGCCTTCTGTGCCGGCATGTCGGTCTCGGTGAACTTGGCGCGGATCTGCGGCGAGCTGTCGAGGAAGCGCCGGTAGAAGGCATCGAAGAAGTCGGGGTTGGCACAGCAGCGTCCATAGCTCTGCATGACGCGATCGGTGGCGTTCATGTTGTCTCCAGGCAGGAAAAACGAAGCCGCCCGCGCAGGCGACCTTGCCGGCACGGGAGGCGCGGGTGAGGTTTTTACATGCCTTCGAGGCCGCCGATCACCAGGGACTTGATGACGAAGCCGAGTACACCGAGACCCAGGGCGAGAAACAGGATGAAGGTGCCGAAGCGGCCGGCCTTGGACTTCTTGGCGAGGTCCCAGACGATGAACGCCATGAACAGCACGAGGCCGGCGATCATTGCGGTCATCATCCACTCTTCGAATTTCTCGGGGCTCATTCTCAACCTCTAGCAGCGAAACGAATCAGGCCTGGCGCGAGAGGGCGCCGGGCAGTGATGCCGTGAGGGCGGGGGCTGCGGTTGTTGTTCTGCGAGCCTGAGGCTCTTTATTGGCGAAACCACGCGGGGCACAGCAAAGGCGCGGCGATTATACGCCGCGCCCCGGGCCTCGCCACTACCACCTCCGTATTAGCCGCGCAGATGGGTCAGCGGCAGTTCCGTGGTGCTCAGCACCTGGTTGAGCACGAAGCTCGAACGCACGCTGGTGACGCCTTCGATGCGGGTCAGCTGACCCAGCAGGAACTGCTGGTAGTGGTCCATGTCCGGCACCACCACCTTGAGCTGGTAGTCCGCCTCCATGCCGGTGACCAGGCAGCACTCCAGCACCTCCGGGCACTGGCCGATCACCGACTGGAAATGTTCGAAGCGCTCGGGGGTATGGCGATCCATGCCGATCAGCACGTAGGCGGTCAGGCTCAGGCCCAGCTTCTTGCGATCGAGCAGCGCCACCTGGCGCACGATGTAGCCGTCGTCTTCCAACTGCTTCACCCGCCGCGAACAGGGCGAAGGCGACAGGCCGATGCGCTCGGCCAGTTCCTGGTTGGAGATGCGCGCATCGCGCTGCAGCTCGGCGAGGATCTTCAGGTCGTAGCGGTCGAGTCTTTCCATCTTTTCACCTGGATTCCGTTTGGATTGCCAGGAATGATGCTTGATTAGTTAAAAATTGCGCAAGCGGCAATCTGAAGAGCAATCTTTGCAATCATCTGTCGTGCCTGTCGACTTAAGATTGTTTCCAGTTTCACGGCCCGGACAGCATGTCCAACCGACCCGCCCAATCAGGCGCGTCGGCGCCGCCGAACCCACCGGTTCGAGCAGGCACCCGGGTCCGCGCTGCCCAATCAGGCAGGCGATGAAAGCGGCGACACGATTGCCAGCACCGGACAGATTCCCCGAAGGGGGGCCCGAAATAGGGGCCCCCCTTTTTTATTGCCCGTAAGAAATTGTGATGCCCGTAGGATGGGTAGAGCTCGGCGAAACCCATCAAGACCGCGCGCGGAACACCATGGATGCTTGTGAGAGGCCTCAGACGAGGCCGGCCAGGCGCAGCAGCCACCAGGCCAGCACGGCCAGCTGCACGAAGAAGCCGGCGAAGCGCAGCCAGACGAACAGTGCGCTGGTACTGATCAGGTGCACCAGGCTCTGGACGATGCGCGCGCCCAGCAGCACCAGGGCCAGCGGGTCGGTGATGGCGGTTTGCGCGGTGGCCAGGGCGAACAGCAGTACCGCCGCCTGCATCGGCAGGTTCTCCAGGCAATTGGCATGGGCACGGACCAGGCGCTGGCCGAGAGCCCCGGGCATGTTGCTGCCGTCGGGCGCGAAGGCGTTGACCTTCATGCGCCCGGCCATCACCAGCAGGCCGCGCTGGTTCACCAGCAGGAAGACCAGCAGCAGGCTCCAGGCGACGAGCCCGAGCAGGGCGATGGCAGTGGGGGATTGCGACATGGACAGGCTCCTCGAATTGTTGTTGTGGGATGGCGTGCGGCGATTCTAGAGCAATTGCTCTATTTCGCGAAGCCAACCGACAAGGAGGGGAGGAACCTCAGTGGCGCGCTGCCTGGACGACCTCGACGGGGTCGGCGTGGACCAGCACCTCGGCCCGTGGGTAGGCCTCGATGATCGCCTGTTCCACACGCACGCAGAGGGCGTGGGCCTGGGACAGCGGCAACGCGCCGGGCAACTCCAGGTGCAACTGCACGTACCAGTGGCTGCCGGAGATGCGGGTGCGCAGGTCGTGGGCACCCAGCACCCCGGGCACGGCACAGGCGAGCTGGTGCATGTGCTCGCCCACCTGCGGCGACACTTCCTGGTCCATCAGCACCGCCACCGACTCGCGGGCGATGCTGACGGCGCTCCACAGGATGTAGAGGGCGATGCCCAGGCCGAAGAAGCCGTCCACGCGTTCCCAACCCTGGCTGGCCAGCGCCAGGGCCACGAGGATGCTGCCGTTGAGCAGCAGGTCGGAGCGGTAGTGCAGCGAATCGGCGCGCACCGCCGTGGAGTGGGTGACCTTCACCACATGGTTCTGCAGCGCCAGCAGGGCCAGGGTCAGCGCCAGCGACAGGACCATCACCGCGATCCCCAGCCCCTGGGCACCCAGTGGGTGTGGCTGGCGCAGGTGCTCGACGGCCTGCACCCCCACCAGCACGGCGCTGGCGCCGATGAACATGGCTTGCGCCAGCCCGGCGAGGGACTCCGCCTTGCCGTGGCCGAAGCGATGGTCATCGTCCGCCGGCTTCAGCGCGAAGCGCACCGCCAGCAGGTTGAGCAGGGACGCGGCGCTGTCCAGCAGCGAGTCGGTGAGCCCCGCCAGCAGGCTGACCGAGCCGCTCAGCCACCAGGCCACGGCCTTGGCCAGCACCAGCGTGAGGGCGACGGACAGTGATGCGTTGGTGGCCAGCCGCAGCAGGCGCGCATGGCGTTCCGAAGTGCTCACGGGCGACTCGGCTGGTAGTAGATGAAGTCCAGTGCCGGGCTTTCCAGGCCCATCGCGGTCATCGCCGCGGTCACCTGGCCCCGGTGGTGGGTGCCATGGTTCACCAGGTGGGTGAGGATCTCGCCATGGGGGCGGCGGAAGGCGTCGCCGCGCATGTTCTGGTACTCCAGCGGGGCGGCCAGGGCGTTGTCGTCCTGCCCGGCCAGCCAGGCGCGCCACAGGCCGATGCCCTCGGCCAGCACGGCGGCCAGGGCGGCACGGTCGGGGGCCGCCTCGGCGTCCAGCTTCTCGAAGGGGCGGGGCAGGTGCAGGACCCGCGAGAACCAGATGCGATCCACCACCGCCAGGTGGTTCAGGGTGCCGTGGATGGAACCGAAGTAGAGGCCGCGATCGCCCCGGTAGCGGGTCTCGTCGAGCGAGGCGAGGCTCGCCAGCAATTGCCGGTAGGCCCAGCCGTGGTAGGCCAGGAGCCTGTCGAAATGGCTGGCGAGCGCGCTCATCAGGCGGCGGGCTTCAGGCCGTAGGCGGCCAGTTGTTCGGCGCTGCCGCTGTGCTGGATCAGGCGCGGGTCGTCCAGCGGCAGGTTGCGGCCGGTTTCACGCTCGATGATCGCCTTCAGGCGGGCGTTGTCGACCTTGCCGTCGGCGTCGATCGCGTCCTTGAGCAGTGCCGGGTCGACCTGGGCGGTCTCGTTGTCCGGCAGGTAGATGGCCCCGGTGGCGAAGTCGATGCCGAAGGCGATCAGGCCGGGGATCACGTAGAAGAGGATGCCGACGGCGTTGAGCGCGGCCACCACGGGGTCGATCTTGCCTTCGATCTGGCCGCGACGGTCGGGGAAGAACAGCGTGCCGCAAGCGGTCAGCTGGGTGAGCAGGGCGGCGGCGACGGCGCCACCGATCAAACGGGAAGACATGCGCATATGCGGCTCCAGGCGGGAAAATGGCGTCACTATACCAAGGCGTTCATTGCAAAACGCACGGCAGTGTTGAGACCACACGAAAGGGCCGGCAGTTCGCCGCTATAATCGCCACCCCGCGTTGGAGCCACCATGAATCCGCTACCCATCGATGCCGTCCTGCCCGCGCTGCGCGAAGCCCTCGCGCGGCGCCATGAAGCGGTGCTCGAAGCGCCCCCCGGCGCCGGCAAGACCACCCGCGTACCCCTGGCGCTGCTGGGCGAGCCCTGGCTCGCCGGGCAGACCATCCTCATGCTCGAACCCCGCCGCCTGGCCGCCCGCGCCGCAGCCGAACGGCTGGCCGCAGAGCTGGGCGAGAAGGTCGGCGACACCGTGGGCTATCGCATCCGCCTGGAGTCGAAGGTCGGCCCGCGCACGCGCATCGAGGTGGTGACCGAGGGCATCCTCGCCCGCCGCCTGCAGGACGACCCGGCGCTGGACGGCGTCGGCCTGGTGATCTTCGACGAATTCCACGAGCGCAGCCTGGATGCCGACCTGGCCCTGGCACTGACCCTCAACGGTCGCGCGCTTATGCGTGACGAGCCGCCGCTGAAGGTGTTGCTGATGTCCGCCACGCTGGAGGGCGAGCGCCTTTCCAGCCTGCTCGACGAGGCACCGGTGGTGCGCAGCGAAGGGCGCATGTTCCCTGTGGATATCCACTGGGGGCGGCCTCACCAGAGCGGCGAGTACATCGAGCCACGGGTGCTGCAGGCGGTGCTCCAGGCCCTTGCCGAACAGCCCGGCAGCCTGCTCGTGTTCCTCCCCGGGCAGGCCGAGATCCGTCGCGTCGCCGAACAGCTTGGCGAGCAGTTGCAGGGGCGCGACGACGTCCTGCTCTGCCCGCTGCATGGTGAGCTCGACCTCGCCGCCCAGCGCGCCGCCATCGAGCCCGCGCCGGTCGGCAAGCGCAAGGTGGTGCTGGCCACCAACATCGCCGAGACCAGCCTGACCATCGACGGCGTGCGCGTGGTGGTGGATGCGGGGCTCGAGCGCGTACCCCGTTTCGACCCCGCCAGCGGCATGACCCGCCTCGACACCCAGCGCATCTCCCGGGCCTCCGCCACCCAGCGCGCCGGCCGCGCCGGGCGCCTGGAGGCCGGCGTCTGCTATCGCCTGTGGTCCGAGGCGCAGCACCAGCAGCTCGCCGCCCACGGCAGCGCCGAGATCCTCCAGGCCGACCTCGCCGGCCTGGCCCTGCAGCTGGCGCGCTGGGGCGTGGAGCCTGGCGAGCTGGCCTGGCTCGACCCGCCGCCCGCCGCCGCCCATGCCCAGGCGCGCGACCTGCTGCGTCGCCTGGGGGCCCTCGCCCCCCGTGGCGACGGCGGCCTGGCGCTCACCGCCCATGGTCAGGCCATGGCCGAGCTGCCGGCGCACCCGCGCATCGCCCACCTGCTGCTGCGCGGGCAGGCGCTCGGGCTCGGAGTCCTGGCTTGCGACCTTGCCGCGTTGCTCGGCGAGCGCGACATCCTCCGTGGCGGCGGCGCCGACCTGCACGGCCGCATCGCCCTGCTTAGCGGCGAGGCCGGCGCCGCCCGTGGCGCCAGGGGCGGAGTGCAACGGGCCCGCCAGCTGGCCCGGCAGTTCCGTTCCTACCTGCGCGGCGGCGCCACCGAAGCGGTGGCCGACCCGGATCACCCGCGCTGGCTCGGCTGCCTGCTGGCCTTTGCCTACCCCGACCGCATCGCCCAGCAGCGCCGCCCCGGTGGCGCCGAATACCGCCTGGCCAACGGCCGCGCGGCGCTGTTCGCCGAGCCCGATGCATTGATGAAGGAGCCCTGGCTGGTGATCGCCGACCTGGGCAGCCGCCAGGGCCAGCGCGAGGAGCGCATCTACCTGGCCGCCGACCTCGACCCGACGCTGTTCGACGGCCCCCTCGCCGAACAGCTCAGCGTGCTGGAGCTGCTGGACTGGGACGAACGCGAAGGCGTGCTGCGGGCCGAGCGCCAGCGGCGCATCGGCGAGCTGGTGCTGGACCGCGAGCCCCTGGCCAGCCTGGACGAAGACGCCCGCCCCCGCGCACTGGTCGCCCTGGTGCGGCGCAAGGGCCTGCAATTGCTGAACTGGACGCCTGAGCTGCGCCAGTGGCAGGCCCGCGTGGCGCTGCTGCGGCGCCTCGACCTGGCGCGACAGGGCAGCAGCAACTGGCCGGACCTGTCCGACGCCGCGCTGCTCGACTCCCTGGAAGACTGGCTCGCGCCCTGGCTGGGCAAGGTCAGCCGCCTCAGCCATTTCTCCGCCCTGGACCTGCCGGGCATCCTCGCCGGCCTGCTGCCCTGGCCGCTGCCCCAGCGCCTCGACGAACTGGCGCCGCGCGCGATCACCGTGCCGTCGGGGTCGGCCATCCGCCTCGACTACGGCGAAGACACGCCCGTGCTGGCGGTACGCCTGCAGGAACTCTTCGGCCTGGCCGACACGCCGCGCATCGCCGAGGGCCGCCAGGTGGTCAAGCTGCACCTGCTGTCCCCCGCGCGCCGCCCGGTGCAGGTGACCCAGGACCTGGCCAGCTTCTGGGCCAATACCTATGTCGAGGTGAAGAAGGACCTCAAGGGCCGTTACCCGAAGCACTACTGGCCGGACGACCCGCTGATCGCCGAGCCCACCGCCCGGGCCAAGCCGCGTCGCTGAGCGCCGGGCTCACCAACTGATCAGGAACATCGCCTTGGCGAGGAAGATCACGCCGAGCATGTGCAGCAGCACGCTGATGTGGATGCGCCGCGAGCGCTGCGGCGTCATCCGCCCGCTGCGCATCAGCACCACCACCAGCAGGAAGTGCCCGAGGATGCTCAGCGCCAGGATGATCTTCAGCATCAGCAAGGTGCCGAAGCTGCTGGCCAGCGGCGCGTGCAGCGCCGCGCGGTAGTGCCAGGCCAGCCCCAGCCCGGCGCCGAACAGCGCCAGTACCACCCAGTGCATCACCCGGCGCGCCCGTTGGCCCAGTGCCCTGGAAAGCCGCTCGCGTGGCTCGGCCTCCAGCACCGGGGTGGCGCGGCTGAGGATCATCACCTCGAAGAACACCCCGCCGATGAAGAAGGCGGCGGCGGTCAGGTGGATGAACTTGAGCAGCAGGAAATGCATGGCGGGCTCCAGGGCGGCGGATGGCGAGGGGCACGAGGCCCGTCGCCGATCATGCCGCGTACCGCCAAGCGTGCCCTGACCTGGGTCAGCTGTGGGGGAGGCGGGGTGGCCAATGAATTGGCTCTGTCTGCGTTAAGTGTTGCTAGAAGAACCGAGCCCAGCTGGTTGCCAGGTTTTGCTGATATTTCTGGTTTCGCCCCCCGGGCGAGTCCCTTTTAACAATCGTCGGAATGCCGAACCACTTGAAAGGAACCAAAAGCGCTCGCCCCTGCATACGGGTCTGGCTTCGCCAGACTTCCCTCGCTCCTGAAAGGGGCATTTAGCGGCTGCTTCAACTTCTGCGCCAGAATCGTCAGAGATGTACGCATCACCACCGGGTGAACGCAGCGGCGGGCGGCTTTCGTAGGATGGTGTAGAGCGAAGCGAAACCCATGCGGCGGAGGTGGCACGAACCCTTTGGCGCCCGGAAAGAGCCGTGCTTGAGCGCCTGCATTGAAACCACAACAGCTAACGCAGACAGAGCCAATGAATTCCACGGCAGAGGGGCGGCGCTGCGCGCCGCTTGGCGACTGAAGTCGCCCTTACAGGGCTTGCAGCGTGCCGCCCGGTTTCAATGCACCGGCGGCAGCAGGAAGCGTGCGATCAGGGGCAGGTGGTCGGAGATGCGCAGGGTATCGAGCTGGCGCACGCGTGCGTCGATGCGGGTCAGGCGGGGGCTGTGGAAAACATAGTCGACGGTGCGATCCGGCCCCGACACCCGTGGGTCGTTGGGAAACTGGGTGAACCAGCGCGCGCGCTCGGCGCCGTCGGTTTCCTCGGCGGCGGGCACCCTCGGGTAGGTCGCCAGCGCATCCAGCGCGCTGTCGCGGGCGAAGCGGCTGCGCTGCACGGCGTCCAGGCGCAGGTACTGGCCGGGCGGCAACTGGTTGAAGTCGCCGCCCAGCACCCAGGGCGTGCGGTCGCGTTCCAGCTCGTCGAGCAGGCTGCGGGTCATCGCCAGCTGGCGCTGCGCGGTGTCCTGGCCGGGCGTCCAGGGATCGAGGTGGGTGTTGATCGCCGCCAGGCGGCCGCCGTCGCGCACCGGCAGGTAGCTCACCAGCAGCGCCGGCTTGCGTTCGAAGGGGCGGTGCAGCAGGTCACCCGCCGCCAGGGGCAGTTGCAGGCGCTCGGCACTGTCGATGCGCACGCGGCTGAGGGTGCCCAGCTTCATGCCGACGCTGCCGAGGATGTGCGTTTGCGGCACGAAGGCGGCCTTCCAGTAGAAGGCCTGGGTGCTGCACGGGTACACATCGGCGAGACGCTCGCGCAGCAGCGCCAGCTGGTCCTGGTAGTCGGTGGCGCGAGCGCCTTCGTCCAGCTCCTGGAGGAACACCAGGTCCGGCTGCTCGTCGCGCAGCACACGCACCACCTCGTCGAGGCTGTAGGCGATGTCCGCCGGCGTCGGGCGTTCGTCCGGGCCTTCGCGGTCGGGCAGGTCGTAGTAGAAGACGTAGCGCTTGCCGGCCAGGTACTGCACGTTCCAGGTCATCACCTTCAGCGCCTGGCCGGGTTGCAGCAGGGGCGCCTCGGCGACGCAGGCCACGGGCGCCTCCTCGCGCGGGGCGGGGTGCCAGGTCAGGCTGTAGACCAGCGCGACCAGGGCGACGGCGACGATCAGCAGGCAGAGCAGGAGGCGGCGCAGTAGAAGGGGCATCGGCTGGAACGGTGCGTGGCTGGGTCAGGGAATGGGCGAGCATACCTGAGCGCGCGGCCCGGCCCAAACGCGTGCGCAAGCGAGGCGGCTGGATGCCGCCGGCGACGCTATTCTTGTTCTGTCGCGACGGATCGCAATGCGGGGCGGGCACCCTGGTTTGCGCATCCTTCGGGTTGCCCTAACATGCCCGGCACCCAGATCGGCAAGGGTCTTGCAGGATCAACCCCTCAGTCCCGACTTCCAGGAGCAGGCATGCATCGCCAGTCGTTAGCGAGTCCCGCCGCATCGCCGGGCCGTGGCCGTGCCGGCGCGTTGCTGTGCGGGCTTCTGTGGCTGCTGCTCGGCATCACCTGCGCCAGCGCCGAGGAGCGGCCGCCGCTGCGGGTGATGACCGACTACTGGCCGCCGTTCCGCATGGAAGGCGAGGGGGGGGCGCTGCACGGGCTGGACATCGACCTGCTGAACGAGATCGCACGGCGCACGGGCCTGCGTTTCGACGTGCAACGGGCGCCCTGGGCGCGCGGGCTGGCCGCACTGCAGAGCGGCTCGGCGGACCTGATGACCGGCCTTGCGCGCACCCCCGAACGCGAGCGCTACATCGACTACCTGGCCACTCCCTACTACGCCTGCGCGCCACGGCTGTACGGCACCCCGGAACTGGCCAGGCGCATCACCCGCTACGAGCAGTTGCGCGGGCCCACCATCGGCTACGTGCTGGAGTCGGCCTACTTCCAGCCCTTCGATTCCGATGCCGGCCTGCACAAGTCCGGGGTCAGCAACGAGCAGCAACTGCTGGAAATGCTCCTGCGCGGGCGCCTGCAACTGGTGATCGGCACCGATTGCCAGGTGGATTACGAGCTGCGCGATCCGCGCCTGGCCGGACGCATCGTCAGGACCGGCTACCAGCCCGATACCCGCACCGAGCTGTACATCGGCTTCACCCACCGGCACGCGCTGGCCGAGGAGAAGGACAGGATCGCCACCGCCCTGCAGCAGATGCTCGACGAGGGCTGGGTGGCCGAGGCCGCCAAGCGCTACCAGCCTGCCACTCAGTGAGCGTGGGGTTCGACCACCAGTTCGTAGTCCAGGCTGGTGTCCCAGAACGCCGCCTCGATCTTGTGCCCGTCCGGGTCCCGCACGAAGCAGCCGAAGTAGGGCGCGCCATAATCCGCGCGGGGCCCCGGTTCGCCATCGGAACTGCCGCCACTGGCCAGGGCCGCCTGGTAGAAGGCCTGCACCGCGTCCTTGTCCGCCGCGAAGAAACCGACGTGGGTGCCGTTGCCGGTGCTGGCGGGCCTGCCGTCGATGGGTTCCTGCACCCAGAACTCCGGGTACAGGCGGCCATAGGCCACGGCGCCGGGGTGCTCCATGATGCGCCGGCAACCCAGGGTTGCCAGGACCTTGTCATAGAAGGCCACGGCCCGTTCGAAGTGGTTGGTGCCGAGCGAGATGTGGGACAGGATGCTGGGGTTTTCGGCCATGGAATGGATCTCCCTGTGCGATGGCCCCGACAAGACTAGCCGGCTTTCAGCGCTCCGCTGCAGGCTCCCCGAGCAGGCTGAACAGGCGGAAGATCAGCACGCAGGTGAACAGTTGCAGGAAGCCGTCCAGGCAGTCGACGAAGACGCTGGCGACGCTGTCCGGGCGCTCGCCCAGTTCGCCATAGGCCCACCACTCGAAGGCCCACACCGGCCCCATCGCCAGCAGGATGCAGCAGAGGATGGTGAGGAAATGGCCATCGCTCATGCGGAAGCTCTCCTTCATCGCGTCCATCGGCGACAGGCCGTCCAGTACCAGCAGGTACTCGGCGAACACCAGCCGGCTCATGATCCACAGCCCCGGCAGGATCAGCAGCGAAGCCCCGAGCATGATCAGCAGCGTGCTGAAGGCCGCGAGCACCGCGAAGGACGGCCAGCGCAGCAACGCCAGGCTCCAGATCTGCTTCTTCTTCAGGTTGACGCGGCTGCTGCGGCTGTCGAGGAAGACGATCAGCGCGCCGGTATAGAGGGGGTAGAACACCAGGCGGATGAGCAGGTCGGAAGCCGACGACGAGGCCTCGCCCAGCCAGGCCGAGGCCACCTGCAGGGCCAGTGCCTCGAGCAGGATCACCGGCAGGCAGAGCGAGGCGATCGGGCCGAAGTGGCGGCTGAAGAAATACCAGGAGTCGCGCAGCAGGAGCAGGGGATTCATTGACGGCGCCATAGGAATGCAGGGCTGTGAAGCAACTCTAGTCGATGCCGCGTGCCCTCTCCAAGGCGCCGCCGGGCGACAATCACGACGCCAGCCCGGCCAGCAGGGCCTCGCTCTCCAGCACCTCGGCGTATTCGCCGGCGAGGTTGGCCATGGCCATGTCGTGCACCTCCTCGGCGCTGCGCGGGCGGCCCGACCAGTCGGCCTTGGCGAAGGTGTAGCAGGCGTCGGCCACCACGGTGGTGACGAAGCCCAGGTTGCTGGCGCTGCGCGCGGTGGCTTCCACCGAGTTCTCGCTGGCGACCCCTGTGATCACCACGCGGCGGATGCCGCGCACGTGCAGCCAGCGCTCCAGGGCACTGTGGGTGAAGGCGTCGGTGACGTTCTTCTCCAGCACCTGCTCGCCCGGCCCGGGTGCCAGCGCCGGCTGGAACAGCGCGCCGTCCTGCCCCGGGGCGAACACCGAGCCCGGCTCGCGGGACATGTGGCGCACATGCACCAGCGGCCAGCCGCGCTGGCGCCAGTGGGCGAGCAGGGCGGCGATGCGCCCTTCGGCCTGGGGGTTGTTACGCGGCGTGGTGACGCGGGCGATGCCCTGCTGCATATCGATGATGATCAGGGCGGGAGGCGAATGGAGAGGGTCGTTCAGCGGCATTTCGGGTGTCCTTTCCTCGAGGCTGGCATACTGTGCGCCGACTCTAGCAGACCTTCGAAAAACTACCTGCGTTGCCATCGCTGCGTTGGGAACCGGCTCAAAAATGCTCATCTACAGCGTGTAGACTCCGCTTTTTTCGCCTGTTCCTGCCTTGCGCTGGCGGCCTCGCCTACGTTTTTTCGCAGCCTGAAACCCACGCCCGCCACCCGAGGAAAACCGGTGAAGAAGATCGCAGTGTTCGCCGATGTCCAGAACCTCTACTACACGGTGCGCCAGGCCTATGGTTGTCACTTCAACTACACCGCGCTGTGGAAGGACATCGCCGCCCGTGGCGAGATCGTCGAAGCCTATGCCTACGCCATCGACCGGGGCGACGCCCGCCAGCAGCAGTTCCAGCAGATCCTGCGCAACCTCGGCTTCACCGTGAAGCTCAAGCCCTTCATCCAGCGTGCCGACGGCTCGGCCAAGGGCGACTGGGACGTGGGCATCACCATCGACATCCTCGACGCCGCCGCGCGGGTGGACGAGATCGTCCTGGCCTCCGGCGATGGCGACTTCGACCTGCTGCTCGACCGCGTCCGCGACCGTGGCGTCGAAGCCGTCGCCTATGGCGTGCCGGGCCTCACCGCTCAATCGCTGGTGCGTGCCGCCAGCCGCTATGTGCCCATCGAGGGCGGCCTGCTGCTCAAGTGACAGCCCGCCGCCCCTGCCAAACAGTGGAAACCCCGTGGACCCCATCGCCGTCATCGACTTCGAAACCACCGGCGTCACGCCGGGGGACAACTGCCGCGCCACCGAGATAGGCGTCGTCATCCTCGACCAGGGCCGCATCGTCGGGCGCTACCAGAGCCTGATGAACGCCTGCGTCTGGGTGCCGCCGTTCATCGAGAGCCTCACCGGCATCAGCAACGCCATGGTCCGCGCCGCACCGCCGGCGGCCCAGGTGATGGGGGAGGTGGCGGACTTCGTCGGCGACATCCCCTTGCTGGCGCACAACGCCTCCTTCGACCAGAAGTTCTGGGACGCCGAGCTGGCGCGCCTCGGCCGCCGTCGCCGGCAGGCCTTCGCCTGCTCCCTGCTGCTGTCGCGCCGCCTGCTGCCGGAGGCGCCCAACCACAAGCTCGGCACTCTCAACCGCTGGGCGCGCCTACCCGACACCGGCCAGGCCCACCGCGCCATGGCCGATGCCGAGATGGCGGCCAACCTCACCCTGCACATCGCCGAGCGCCTGCGCGAGCGCCACGGCGTGCGCCAGGTGAGCCACGAGCTGTTCTGCCGCCTGCAGAAAGTCCCCGCCGCCAAGATCCTCGATGCGCTGAAGCGCTTGTAGATGCGCTCGGCGCCGCGCACGGCGAGGTGCTTTGCGTAGGGTGGATGACGCTCTTTTCATCCACCAGGCGATGTCGAGCCCCACGCCGTTACCCCCGCCTGGTGGAGCGAATTCATTCGCGATGGGCTGAAGCGGTTGCAGGTGCGATGTAGGTTGGGCCGAGGTACGAAGCCCAACGCAGCAGACCCCAATCCAGCTTCACATTGATGTGCGCATCACCACCGGGTGAACGCCGTGGCTGGCGGCTTTCGTAGGATGGGTAGAGCGAAGCGAAACCCATGCGGTGGGTGTGCCAGGAATCCAGAGTCGTCCTGAAAGCGCTGTTCTTGAGCCTTTTCGTTGAGTCCACAACAGCTAACGCAGACAGAGCCAACGAATTCGCCCCTACAGGGATCGCGCAGCCTGTAGGTCGGGTGCAGCCCGACGTTTGCGGCGGGCGGAACATCTTCACACCTTGCGCAACGCCTCGACCTTCCCACCGTGCACCTGCAACTCCGCCGGGATGCGCCGTTCGAAGGGGGTGGAGAGGATCAGCGAGGTCTTGCTGGCGCCGTACTGGCTGAGGCGGTCGATCAGGTCCTGCAGCTCCGGCATGGTGGCCACGGCGGCTTTCATCAGCACGCAGGCGTCGCCGGTGATGCGGTGGCAGAGGGAGATCTGCGGGATCTTCTCCAGGGCCTCCAGGGCGCGCTTGGAATCGTGGTCGGCGAGGCGCAGTTCGATCACGCACTCGATCGGCAGGCCGATCTTCGCCGGGTCGACGGCAGCGTGGTAACCGGTGATCACCCCGCTGGCCTCCAGCTTGGCCACGCGGTCGGCCACGGCCGGGGGCGAGAGGTTGACCCGGCGCGCCAGTTCGGCGAACGAGGCGCGGCCGTTCTCCATCAGTGCCGAGAGCAGCAGGCGGTCGTACTTGTCCATCGGTGGTCTCCAGGCGAGGTGTTTTGGAAAAAAAGGCAAACAACGATGATTGGCGTTGTTTCGAAAGTTGGTAGGCCGTTTAAGCAGGGTTAATCGCTTATTTTCCCTGTCATGCCTTGCATAGAATAAACACCCTGCCAACCGGATCGTCGAGCCCCCCATGCCTGCGCAACGTTTTCCCCTCCTGCTGATCGGCGCCTTCTTCGCCCTCTACGTCATCTGGGGGTCCACTTACCTGGCGATCCGCATCGGCGTCGAATCCTGGCCGCCGCTGCTCATGGCCGGCGTGCGCTTCGTCATCGCCGGCAGCCTGATGTTCGCCTGGCTGCGCTGGCGTGGCGCGCCCATGCCCACACTGCGCGAGTGGAAGGCCGGCGCGATGGTCGGCGTGCTGCTGCTCAGCTGCGGCAATGGCGGCGTGACCCTGGCCGAGCACCTGGGCGTGGCCTCCGGCGTCGCCGCCCTGGCGGTGGCCACGGTGCCGCTGTTCGCCCTGCTGTTCGGCCTCATCTGGGGCCAGCGCACCACGCGCCTGGAATGGGCCGGCATCGTCCTCGGGCTGATCGGCATCGGCCTGCTCAACCTCGGCTCCAACCTCCAGGCCAGCCCGCTGGGGGCCGCCCTGATCATCTTCGCTGCCGCCAGCTGGTCCTTCGGCTCCATGTGGAGCAAGCACCTGCCGCTGCCCGCCGGCCCCATGGCCAGCGCAGTGGAAATGCTCGCCGGTGGCGTCGCGCTGCTGCTGGGCAGCGCCCTGAGCGGCGAGCGCATGGAGAGCCTGCCCACCCCCGCCGGCTGGGCGGCCCTGGCCTACCTGGTGGTGTTCGGCTCGATCATCGCCTTCAGCTCCTACCTCTACCTGTTGAAGAACGTGCGCCCGGCGGCAGCCACCAGCTACGCCTACGTCAACCCGGTGGTGGCGGTGCTGCTCGGCGTGCTCTTCGCCGGCGAGCACATCGGTGGCGAGGAAGGCCTGGCGATGCTGGTGATCATCAGCGCCGTGGTGCTGATCGGCCTGCCGCAGTGGCGCAAACCCAAGGCGCCGGTCCTGCAGCAGACGAGCTGACGGGAGGCCGGAACCCGGGCGACGGCGACGCAGGTAGTTTTGCGGCGGCCTGATAGAATTGCGCCTTTTCCACCTCCGGTTCCGCCCCCATGACCTTCGCTTCCCTTGGCCTGATCGACCCCCTGCTGCGCGCGCTCGACACGCTCGGCTACAAGACCCCATCGCCGGTGCAGGCCGAGGCGATTCCCGCCGTGCTCAAGGGCCGCGACCTGATGGCCGCCGCGCAGACCGGCACCGGCAAGACCGCCGGCTTCGCCCTGCCGCTGCTGCAGCGCCTGACCCTGGAAGGCCCGCAGGTGGCCGCCAACTCGGTGCGCGCCCTGGTGCTGGTGCCCACCCGCGAGCTGGCCGAGCAGGTCCACGAGAGCTTCCGCGTCTACGGGCAGAACCTGCCGCTGCGCACCTACGCGGTGTACGGCGGGGTCAGCATCAACCCGCAGATGATGAAGCTGCGCAAGGGCATCGACGTGCTGGTAGCCACCCCCGGGCGCCTGCTCGACCTGTACCGGCAGAACGCGGTCAAGTTCAACCAGTTGCAGGCGCTGGTGCTGGACGAGGCCGACCGCATGCTCGACCTCGGCTTCTCCCGCGAGCTGGACGACGTCTTCTCCGCGCTGCCGCGCCGCCGCCAGACCCTGCTGTTCTCCGCCACCTTCTCCGACGCCATCCGCCAGATGGCCCGCGAGCTGCTGCGCGACCCGCTGTCCATCGAGGTCAGCCCGCGCAACGCCGCCGCCCGCAGCGTCAGGCAGTGGCTGATCACCGTGGACAAGAAGCGCAAGTCCGAGCTGTTCCTGCACCTGCTGCAGGAGCGCCGCTGGGGCCAGGTGCTGGTGTTCGTCAAGACGCGCAAGGGCGTCGACGAACTGGTGGGCGAGCTACAACGCGTGGGCGTCTCCGCCGACGCCATCCACGGCGACAAGCCGCAGCCCTCGCGCCTGCGCGCCCTGGAGCGCTTCAAGGCCGGCGAGGTGCAGATCCTCGTCGCCACCGATGTCGCGGCCCGTGGCCTGGACATCGACGACCTGCCCCTGGTGGTCAACTTCGACCTGCCCATCGTCGCCGAGGACTACGTGCACCGCATCGGCCGCACCGGGCGTGCCGGCGCCACCGGCGAGGCCATCTCCCTGGTCTGCGCCGACGAGGTGCAGCTGCTCTCGGCCATCGAGGTGCTGATCAAGCAGACCCTGCAGCGCCGCGACGAGCCCGGCTTCGTCCCCGATCACCGGGTGCCGCAGACCGACGCCACCGGCGCCATCCTGAAAAAACCCAAGAAGCCGAAGAAACCCAAGGAGCCCCAGGCCGGTGCCAAGGGCGGCAAGCCGTCGCGCCTGGGCAACTGGATCGACAGCGAGGCGCCGAAGGCCAAGGCCGTGCGCAAGGGCCCGGGGTTCGGCAAGGCGAAGAAGGGCTGACTGCTACCGCCCGGTGTGGCATCGGGTGACGCAACGCGGGGCGCGGCGAACCATCGAGGTGCGGCGCGCGTGTCGCCAGAGCCGGCGGCACGCAGCCTGGCGCGGGATTGGCGAGAGTTCGGAATAATGGCGCAGATCGTGCATTTCTGTGCGAAATGATGAACGCCTAGTGCGTTCGAAGCGCAGTCCAACCTCAGGCGATTCCATGATGCGCCCCAAGGAACTCAAGCACTGGACCACCGGTGTCGCCCACCTGCTGTCGCTGCCCGCCGGCCGCGCGCGCCTGCTCGGCCTCGCCCAGTGGCTCCAGCAGGTCTGTCACGTCGATCACTTCGTGCTCTTCGTCTACGAGGGCAACCACCGGCCGCTGGCGCTGTTCGACACCTTCCCGGCGGACAAGCGCCACGTCTATGTCGAGGACTACCAGGTCGGCCCCTACCTGCTCGACCCCTTCTACCTCGCCTGCACCCGCAACCAGGCGTCCGGGCTGTGGCGCCTGCGCCAGTTCGCGCCGGACCACTTCTACCTGGGCGAGTACTACGTCACCTACTACCAGCAGACCGGCCTCACCGAGGAAATCGCCTTCTTCGTCGACCTGGCCGACGGCGCCAAGGCCGTGCTCTCGCTGATGCGCAGTGCCTGCAGCCCGGCCTACAGCCGCGACGAGATGCAACTGCTCGACTGCGCCCAGGCGGTGGTCGAGCAGGTGGTGGGGGAGGCCTGGGAACAGCGCCGCGCCCACCAGCCGCGCCCGGCCCAGGACCTGGACTACAAGATCCGCGAGGCCTTCGAGCAATTCGGCGCGCACCTGCTCACCGCCCGGGAGCAGGAGGTGGTGCAGATGCTCCTGCGCGGGCACTCCAGCGCCTCGGTGGCCGAGCACCTGGCCATCAGCCCGGGCACGGTGAAGATCCACCGCAAGAACATCTACGCCAAGCTCGGTATCGGCAGCCAGTCGGAGTTGCTCGGCCTGCTGGTG
The DNA here is from genome assembly GCF_003234055.1 of Pseudomonas sp. 57B-090624. Lineage (NCBI taxonomy): Bacteria > Pseudomonadati > Pseudomonadota > Gammaproteobacteria > Pseudomonadales > Pseudomonadaceae > Pseudomonas > Pseudomonas sp. 57B-090624. The sequence continues at coordinate 9,485 of NZ_QKRU01000024.1, read as the reverse complement.
CGCGACCTCGCCGGGCAGCGCGAGGCGTCCATCGATCCGGTATTGCGGACTGCGATCTGAGCGGCGGCTCTTATCGCCAACGGGAATTTAGCGGCGCTGATCAATAACCAACCTCTGGTCTGCAACCCCCGTGGATCAAGGTCCAGAGCCGCCTGTCCACGAGTTATCCACAGTCCGCTCCACAGATAATGTGGGCAATAAATCCCGTCCCCTGCGACATTTCGGCTTCTGCGGCAAGCCTTTTTACGCAGAAATAATGCTTGCCTTGACGGGGCGGCAGTGGCAGGCGCATTTCGTCGCCGGTGCGACGTGAAATCGCACTTTTGCACTGCTGTTCATTTTTTGTACATCTACGCCAGGCTCCCGTCGTTGTTGGCCTGCGGGCGGTTATAGACGAGTTATCCACAGCTTCATCCACCGATTCTGTGGGCACACGGACGCTTGCCCCTGGGGGGCTGATCTGGTAGCCCCGGGCGATCTTCGCCACCTTGTGATTGATCAAAAAATGAACAGTTTCCGGCGGCCCCTGTCAGGAGCGGTGCGCACGCGCCCATCCACTCGCTGTCCACAAAGTTATCCACAGCTTCTGTGAATAGCTGCGGCAACCGTCAGGGCGGTGGTTGCGGCCGGCCAGCCCTATCCCCGGAGGGATATATACAGTCCGAAACAGCGGTTGTTAGCGTGGCCCCACAAGCAGGAACACCTGGAAAAGGGGCTGGTCGTGAGCGATGCAGAGGCTGTCTTCGATATCGAATTCCGCAACGTGGAAAAGAGCTACGGCTCGGTGCGCGCGGTCAGCGGGCTGAACTTCAAGGTCCGGCGTGGCGCCTTCCACTCCTTCCTCGGCAGCTCCGGCTGCGGCAAGACCACCACCCTGCGCATGATCGCCGGCTTCGAGCAGCCCAGCGCCGGCGAAGTCTGGCTCGGCGGCCGGCCCGTGGCGGGCATTCCGGCGCACCAGCGGCCGGTGAACATGGTGTTCCAGAGCTACGCCCTGTTCCCCCACCTCACGGTGGCGGAAAACATCGCCTACGGCCTGCGCTACCTGACCCCCCGGCCCGACCGCCAGGAGCAGCGCCGCCGCGCCGACGAGGCCCTGGAGATGGTGCGCCTCACCGGCTTCGGCCAGCGCAAGCCCCACGAGCTTTCCGGGGGCCAGCAGCAGCGCGTGGCCCTGGCCCGCGCCCTGGTCAACAAGCCCACCGTGCTGCTGCTCGACGAGCCCCTGGCGGCGCTGGACCGCAAGCTGCGCAAGGAGATGCAGTCCGAACTGCTGCGCCTGCAGCGCGAGGTCGGCATCACCTTCGTGCTGGTCACCCACGACCAGGAAGAGGCGCTGTCGATGAGCGACAGCATCAGCGTCATGCAGGACGGCGGCATCATCCAGACCGCCACCCCCGAGCAGCTCTACGAAACCCCGGCCAGCCGCTACGTGGCGGACTTCATCGGCGAATCCAACCTGTTCACCGGCACCGTGCGCCAGGTGGACGGCGACCGCGTGCTGCTGGACATGCCCCAGGGCCTGCAACTGGCCAGCCCGGCCACCCCTACCGGCCCGCGCCTGGCCGCCAGCGAGCCCGGCTGCATCGCCGTGCGCCCGGAGCAGATCGCCATCGGCAACGCCGCCGACGCCCTGGCCCGGGAGATCAGCCTGGCCGGGGAGGTGGTGGACCGCATCTACCTGGGCAACCTCACCGAATACCGCGTGCGCACCGAGCCCTTCGGCATCGTCTGCGTGCGCGTGCCGGGCCACGCCGGGCGCGACAGGGCGGCCTTCGAGCACGGCGCGCCGGTGCGCATCGGCTGGGACCAGGCCGCCGGCCTGGCCATGGCGCTCTAGTTCATCCCCCCGGCAAGGCATCGCAGGGGCTTTTGCAGTGCAGGGCAGACAAGAAAACCAACACTCAACAGGCGGGGTAGCAGGCAATGGACCGTAAAGACTTCATCAAACAGATGCGCAGCTGGCAGAACGGCTCCATCACCCGACGCGAATTCCTCGGCCGCACCGGCCTGGGCCTGGCCGCTGCGGTGGTCGCCACCCACATGCCCGGCCTGCTCACCAGCAAGGCCTATGGCGCCGACAAGGCCATCGGTGATCGCGTGGTGCTGGCCACCTGGCCGAACTACCACAACGCCGAGAACTTCGCCGCCTTCGCCGAGAAGACCGGCGCCCACGTGCAGATGAACGTCTTCGGCTCCAACGAGGAGATGCTCGCCAAGCTCCAGGCCGGCGGCAGCGGCTGGGACCTCTTCGTGCCCACCAACTACACCATCAGCACCTACGTCGAGCTGGGCCTGATCGAGCCGCTGGATCTCGCGCGCCTGCCCAACTTCGATGCCGCCAGCTACGAGAAGCGCTTCATGGAGCAGGGCATCGTCGACGGCAAGCTCTACGCCGTGCCGAAGAACTGGGGCACCACCGGCTTCGTCTACGACAGCGACAGGATCAAGTCCAAGCCCGGCAGCTGGAAGGAGTTCTGGGAGCTGGCCAAGGGCGAGGCCTCCGGCCGGGTGATGGTCCACGACTACCAGCTCACCGCCATCGGCAATGCGCTCAAATCCTTCGGCTACAGCTTCAACTCGCTGGACCCGAAGGAGCTGGCCGACGCCGAGAAGCTGCTGCTGGAGGTCAAGCCGCACCTGTTCGCCATCAACTCCGACTACCAGCCCTCGATGCGCAACGGCGACGCCTGGATGTCCATGTGCTGGACCGGCGACGGCTCGCAGCTGCACCGCGACCTGCCGAACATGCAGTTCACCCTGGGCAAGGAAGGCGGCGAGCTGTGGAGCGACTTCTTCGCCATCCCCAAGGGGGCCGAGCGCCCCGATGCCGCCTACGCGCTGATCAACTTCCTCCTCGACCCGCAGGTGAACAAGCTGGAAGTGGAGGCCCACGGCTACCCCAGCGGCGACAAGCGCGTGGACGCACTGCTGCCCAAGGCGATGCTCGACGACCCGATCATGTACCCGGCCGCCGAGCTGCTCAGCGCCCTGGAATTCGGCGCCGCCGCCACCCTCACCAGCCCGGAACGTGCCGAACTGATGGCGCGTTTCAAGGCTGCCTGACCTTCGCTGCCGTCGCAGGGGCGAGCTCCACCCGTGAATCGCGACGCCGCATTCGCGAGCCGGGCTCGCTCCTAACCTGGTCGCCCCCATGAATCCTAGGGACTCTTCCATGAACGTCGCTCTCAGCGCTCCCGCAGCGGTCGATGCGGACCAGGCCGCGCCGGTCGAAAGCCGCAGCCTCGGCCGCCGCGTCACGCTGCTCCTGCTGCTGCCGTCCACCTTGTGGTTCCTGCTGATGCTGCTGATGCCGCTGGTTATCATCCTGGTCTTCAGCCTCGGCGAGCGCAGCCCGGTGGGGGGCTACGCCGCCGCGCTGACCCTGGACAACTACCTCAACCTCGGCTCGCGGGCCAAGGCCTTCGCCAACACCCTGTTCCTCGCCCCGGTGGGCACCCTGGTGTGCCTGCTGGCGGCCTACCCGCTGGCCTACTTCCTCGCGGTGAAGGTGCAGCGCAACCGCTCGCTGCTGCTGACCCTGGTGATCGTGCCGTTCTGGACCAGCTTCCTGATCCGCACCTACGCCTGGATCTTCATCCTCGGCGGCAAGGGCATCCCCGCGCTGCTGGCCAGCGTCGGCCTGGAGGACGTGCGCCTGATCAACACCCCCACGGCGGTGCTGATCGGCATCGTCTACGGCTACCTGCCGCTGATGGTGTTCCCCATCTACGTCAGCCTGGAGAAGCTCGACAAGCGCCTGCTGGAGGCCTCGTCCGACCTCGGCGCCAGTGCCTTCGAGACCTTCCGCCGGGTGACCCTGCCGCTGTCCGCGCCGGGGGTGATCACCGGCGCCATGCTGGTGTTCATCCTGCTCATGGGCGAGTTCCTCATCCCCGCCATCCTCGGCGGCGGCAAGGTGTTCTTCGTCGGCAACGCCCTGGTCGACCTGTTCCTGCAATCGCGCAACTGGCCCTTCGGCAGCGCGGTGGCCATGACCCTGGTGGCGATGATGCTGGTGATCATCTTCCTCTACCTCAAGCTCGTGGCGCGCTACGGCAAGCGCTCCACCGACGGGATGCTCTGACATGTGGCTGCGCAGCTATTCCACCTCGCTGTACCTGTTCCTCTACGCGCCCATCGCGCTGATCATCCTCTTCAGCTTCAACGCCGGGCGCAGCGGGCTGTCCTTCGAATGCTGCTCGGTGCAGTGGTTCGGCCGCGCCTTCGGCAACCCCTTCATCATGGAGGCCCTGGGCAACAGCGCGCTGATCGCCCTGTGCTCGGCGCTGATCGCCACCCTGTTCGGCACCCTCGCGGTGTTCGGCCTGCAGCGGGTGGGGCGGCGCGTGCGGATGTTCTTCGACGCCCTGACCTACTGCGCGATCATCATCCCCGGCATCGTCATCGGCATCGCCACGCTGATCGCCTTCATCAGCCTGTTCGAGGTGCTCAACCCGCTGCTGGACATGCTCCTTGGCGCCGGTCTGCCGCGCCTGCGCATGGGCTTCGTCACCGTGGTCGCGGCCCATTCGCTGTTCACCATGGCGCTGGTGATGGTCATCGTCCGCACCCGCGTCGAGGCCCTGGACAAGGCCCTGCTGGAAGCCTCCGCCGACCTCTATGCACCGCCGCTGGAGACCTTCCGCCGCGTGGTGCTGCCGCAGATCGCGCCGGCGATCATGGCCGGCTTCCTCCTGGCGTTCACCTTCAGCTTCGACGACTTCATCATCGCCTTCTTCGTCGCCGGCTCGGAAACCACGCTGCCGATCTACATCTTCTCGTCCATCCGCCGGGGCATCACCCCGGAGATCAACGCCATCTCGACCGTGATCATCTGCGCCTCCCTGGCGCTGCTGTTCACCTCCCGCTACCTGCAGAACCGCCGCACCGGCGCCTGACGACCCTGGAGAGCCACCATGCGTGACCAGCTGTATATCAACGGCCAATGGGTGCGCCCGGACCTGGGCGGCCATTTCGACGTGCTCGACCCGAGCAGTGGCGACCTCATCCAGCGCGTGCCGGCGGCCACCGAGGAAGACATCGACCACGCCGTGCGCGCCGCGCGCCAGGCTTTCAATCGCGGCTGGGGGCAGACCACCGGCGCCGAGCGTGCCGGCTGGCTGGAGGCCCTGGCCAGCGAGCTGGAAGGCCGCCAGGACGCCCTCGCGGTGCTGGAGGTGCGCGACAACGGCAAGCCGCTGCCCGAGGCGCAATGGGACATCGCCGACGCCATCGGCTGCTTCCGCTACTACGCCGAACTGGCGCGGGAGCTGGACGGCCGACAGGACGAGGCGCTGGAACTGCCGGACGCGCGCTTTCGCTGCCGCATCCGCCACGAGCCGGTGGGCGTGGCGGGGCAGATCATCCCCTGGAACTACCCGCTCTTGATGGCCGCCTGGAAGGTCGCCCCGGCCCTGGCCGCCGGCGCCACCTGCGTGCTCAAGCCCTCGGAGCTGACCCCGCTCACCGCCCTGGAACTGGCCGGCGCGGCGGACCGCATCGGCCTGCCCTCCGGCGTGCTCAACGTGGTCACAGGCCTCGGCGGCGACGCCGGCGGGCCGCTCAGCCAGCACCCGGGCGTGGACAAGCTGGCCTTCACCGGCAGCGTGCCGACGGGGGCGAAAATCATGTCGGCGGCGGCGGCCGACATCAAGAACATCAGCCTGGAGCTGGGCGGCAAGTCGGCCTTCATCGTCTTCGACGACGCGGACATCGAAGCGGCGGTGGAGTGGATCCTGTTCGGCATCTTCTGGAACCAGGGCCAGGTGTGCAGCGCCACCTCGCGGCTGCTGGTGCAGGAAGGCATCGCCCCGCGCCTGCTCGAACGCCTGGTCGCCGAGGCGCGGCGCATCACCATCGGCCCGGGGCTGGAGCGCGGCGTGCTGCTGGGGCCGCTGGTCAGCGCCGGGCAGTACCAGAAGGTGCTGGGGATGATCGAGCAGGGCACCCGCGAGGCGACCCTGATCAGCGGCGGCAAGCGCCCCGCGCACCTGTCCCACGGCTACTTCCTGGAGCCGACGATCTTCGACGAGCCGGCCGACAACGCCAGCATCTGGCGCGAGGAGATCTTCGGCCCGGTGCTCTGCGTCAAGCGCTTCAAGACCGAGGCCGACGCCCTGCGCATGGCCAACGACAGCCGCTTCGGCCTCGCCGCCGCGGTGATGAGCGCCGACCTCGACCGCGCCGCGCGGGTGGCCAACGGCCTGCGCGCCGGCATCGTCTGGGTCAACTGCTCGCAACCCACCTTCACCCAGGCGCCCTGGGGCGGGATGAAACAGAGCGGCATCGGCCGCGAGCTGGGCCGCTGGGGGCTGGACAACTACCTGGAGGTCAAGCAGGTCACCGAGTACCGCAGCCAGGAACCCTGGGGCTGGTACCTCAAGTGATGCGAGGACGCCCCGTAGGATGGGTTGAGCGAAGCGAAACCCATGCTGTGCGTGCATGGCCGGATCGCCCCATCGCGAATGAATTCGCTCCCACTGGGCGGCGGATGGACTCGACCCATGCGTAGGGTGGAGGTCGCTTTTTACCTCCACCGGGCGGAGTCGAGCCCTGGTACAGCGTCATGCCTGAGGCTCCACACCGATGGGGTTCGCGGAGCTCTACCCATCCTGCGAGGCCTCCACGCAGGGTTCGCCGTGTGCACCACGAACGGATCGGTGGGCGTTACGCCGGGCCGCCGTCGCCGGCGCGGAGGGCGGCGACCTGCTTCTTGTAGCGCGCCACCTCGGTGACGTCGTAGATCACCACGCACAGGTGCTCCACGCTGCCGCTGGCGCCCATCAGCGGCAGCAGGGTGACGTTCTGGTACATGAACTCCTCCTCCCCGGTGATCGGCTGGTAGTTCTTGAAGCGCACCAGGTAAGGCCGCTGCTCCCACAGGCTGAAGGCCCGGGTGCCGAGCTGCACCACGCTGTCCACCTTGCGCCGCAGCCAGGTCTCGTCGATCTCCTCGAACAGCTCGAACAGCACCTTGCCGTGGACTTCGTCCGGGCCCAGGCCGGAGTGGTTCTCCATGAAGCTGTTCCACACCTCCACGCGGTACTGGCGGTCGAGCACCACCACGCCGACGTCGATGCACTGCACGATGTCGAGCAGCCAGTGAACCTCTTTGATATCGATCTGTGCCGGCATGGGTCAGTCCATCAGGTAGCGGATCTTGTGGGTCAGGCGCGGGATCGAGTCCTCGGTGAACAGCAGCAGCAGGTCGAAGTGCACGTCGTGGGCCTCGACGCTGTAGCTGATCTCCACCGCCAGGGTCTTCTTCCAGCGGGTACGGTTGAGGTGGATCAGCCGCTCGATGGACGCATGCTGCCCGAGCAGCTGCGGGTGGCCCTGGGAGAAGCGCACGTCGATCTGCTCGGCGATGCCGGCCAGGCAGGCGCCGATGATGATGCTGGCCAGGTCCAGCAGCATCTCCGAGGTTTCCTTGTCGTCGGCCGGCTGCCAGCGCAGCAGGTTGGCCATGTCGGCGATCTCCGAGTCGTGGAACAGCAGCAACGCCTCGCCGGCGATGGCGTCGCCGATGAAGCCCTGGCAAAGCGCGCTGAGCCGCTCGCCGCGCTGGGCGTCGGCCAGGGTCATGTGCAATTCGCTGACTTCGAAGATGTTCACCTGGGGCACCGGCAACTGCACGAAGACGTCCAGCACCTTGGCCAGCAGCGCGGCGGCGCGGCCCATGGCGACGTTGCTCACCTCGCGCAGGGCGTCGCGGAAGTTGACCTTGAGGACCAGGTCCTCGCGGGAGGGCACCGGCTCGGCGGGCACGCCCGGCGCCGGCACCTTGAGCAGGCCCAGGCGCACCAGCACGGCGCGCAGCTCGGCCGGGTCGGCGGGCTTCTTGATGAAGGCCAGGGCGCCCAGCTCCATCACCCGGCGCTGGGCTTCCTCCTGGATGTCGCCGGAGACCACCACCACCTGGGCCACCAGGCCTTCGGCGCGCAGCTGGGCCAGCACCTGGTAGCCATCCATCACCGGCATGGTCAGGTCCAGCAGCACCACCTGGCCCAGGCCCTGGCGGATGGCGACCATGGCTTCTTCGCCCTGGGTGGCCTGGGTGATGGACACCGGCCAGTCCTGGGGCAGGGCGCGGATCAATTGCTTGCGCGCCATCATCGAGTCATCGCAGACGAGGAGGGGGATCACTTAGCGGCACCGCCGTCACTTCAGGGTCAGAGCAAGCATAGACGCTGGCCCGGTGGCCGCCGACACCCGGTGCCGGCGGGGTTGCGCTCAGATGTTCTGGCCGATGCGCCAGAGCACGCCACTGGGGTCGAACAGCACGAAGTCGCGCATGCGCCAGGGCTGGTCCTGGGGGGCAATGGCACGCACGCCGTAGCGCTCGATCACACCGCTGGCCTGCACGTGCTGCCACCAGGCCTCAACGTCCTTCACCAGCAGGTGCATCATCAGGTTCCCGGCCAGGGCCGGCTCGTAGAAGTTCTGCAGCAGGAAGGCGCAGTCGCCATGGCTGAAATAGGCGATCTCATCCGAGACGCCGCCGGGCCTGAAGCCCAGGTCCAGGTAGAAGGATTTGCTCTGCTCGTAGTCCTTCGCGGGGACGAAGGCCTTCAGTTCAACGGTTTCCAGCGTGCTCATGGGCTATCCCTGTGGTCGGTGAACAGGCCGTCGCGGTCGGGTCGGCGCCTCTGCGGGCGCCTGCAGCCGCATCCTAAACCCAGGAATACCCGCTCCGGTAGCCCGGCTTGTCGCGGACGCGACAGGGCCCCCAAGGGTGGGCGTAGGGTGGGCTTCAGCCCACCGCGTTCTGTCGAGCTGCTCGGAGTTTCAGGATGACGAGGTGCCGATCCCGACCCCCGCCTGGTGGAGGTAAAGAGCGACCTCCACCCTACCCAGCGGTCACGCCCGTGTGGTGGGGTTATAGGGTGCTCAGAGGCTCCGTGCCATGAACCGATGGGCGGCGATGCCGGGGATAGTGGAGGGGCGCTCGTGCTCGACCACGAAGCCCAGGCGTTCGTAGAGCGCCTGGGCGCGGGGATTGGCGGCGGAGACGTCGAGGGCGGCGCGCTGCAGGCCGGCGTGGCGGCCCTGTTGCAGGAGGTGGTCGATCAGTTGCCGGCCGATGCCCTGGCCGGTGAGGCCGTCCGCCACGCCCAGGTGGGCGAGGTAGCAGGTGGCGGGCGGTGGCGGCTGGATGATGCGCTCCAGTTGCAGGCCTCGGCGGATCACCGACGCGGCGCCGAGGCCGTAGAAGGCGATGATCTGCCCCAGCGCCGCGAGGCTGTGGCGCAGGTTGGCCTCGCCGCTGAAGGCGGTGCCGGTGGCGACGATGCGGCCGTCCTGCTCGCCCACCCAGTGCAGGCGATAGCCGAACTCGCCGGCTTCCCGGGCCAGGGTCCAGCGCAGGAAGTCCACCGCGCTGCGGCCGTTGCGGGCGAAGGCATGGTCGAAGGCGGCGGGGCCGGAGCGATACACCAGCGGGGCGATGGCCGGGGCGTCGGCCGGGGTCGCGGGGCGGAAGG